>DATCTV010000005.1 GCA_036567785.1 Desulfomonilia bacterium
CTTATGGTGTCGGTAGGCACATCACCGTGGAACTGAAAATCCCATCCCGCTTCAACCCATACGCTGGCGCCAAGTGTCGCCTTGGCATCGCCGACATTGAAGTCAACCCCTGCAAAAACCGGCGTGGCAAACAGCATTATCACCGCCGCTATAATGAATAACCCCTTCTTCATGACACTCCTCCTTGGAATAATTGTTTTAAAATATAATATCGGCAAACAGATGTTATGAACTTTATGGAAATTGATTCGATTAGAATAATCTAAGATTGATGCAGTGTTGCAGGCGGCGGATGTTCCACCGCCTGCAATGCGCGGTTATAAAGGTTTTGAAACCCTTCCCATGAACAGAATGGAATGAGTCTTGATATCCCTGATGATGAATATAAAGGGCCTGTTTACATATATCTCGTCGGGCATGCTTTCCACGCCTGCATTAATGACGGTTACTGCTGCTGCCTTGGTGCCCCTCTCGTTAACATCGATAAAGGCCTTATGGATTATATCGTTGATCTTCAGTTGCCTGATTCCGGTTATCCCTGAGAAATCCGCAAATTCAGTGAACGGTTCAGGCATTCCCATTGAGGCAAGTATTTTTTTGAGGTCAATTGAACCGCTGGAAAATTTGAATCTGGGCAGAGAAAGGGCGACTCTATCCGGATTCAGACTATCAACTATCCGGTCGATAATCCCTGTCGAAAGGTTCATTTCGAATTCGGACATGCCTGATGCTTTGGGCATTATGACTAGCATGGACAGCTCCTTTCCGTCATAAGGCAGTTCGATTGCAGTGTAATCATCACCGATAAAACAAGGGAAGGTTTCCTGCTGACGCATCATGTCCACCTTGACAGGAGGTGCGCCTTCGGGAAAGAAATATCTTTTATCAGTAAGGGATTCGTTGAATATCTTGTCCCAGGCTGCATTGAAATAGATCGTATTGACAAGAGCAAGTCTGATGTCTTCAAGACTGTTCCTGTCGATAACATTCTTTATCAATCCCGCTGTTTTGTCCTCAATCCACCTGTTTATGGCCAGTGCGCTCTCATCCGGTTCATTTTCAAAATCAAGTAAGCCGACACCCGTTCCGTAATAAAGCGCAAGTTTATCCAGGTACTGCTCAAGGACAGAAAATCCATTCTGCATGAAGAGCTGATTTGCGATACGGAGGCTGAATCCTTCACCATCCTGGCCTTTTGCTTCCCTGCCGCGGCTTGCAAGCGCAAGATCAAGCGAGTTGAACACAGGGTGCAGTTCATCCTGGGGTATGGGGAAATTGAAAACACTTGAGATTTCTTTCTCGGTATTGCCGACAGCGCCAGCATAGAGCATGGCCATTGCAAGGGATATGCTGTAGGGCGAAAATACGAGATTGCCCTCGGTGTCTGAAATTTTTTTATAGAGTCTAATTGCAAAATCGTTGTTTCTTTCGGAAAGCCCGGCCATTTCTTCGAGGCTTGCCAGGGGCGCAGCCCTTTCAAGGGATGATTTCTCCGACTTGAAATAATCGCTATTTTCCGCGCTGCTGTCTGAATATGTCGATTTGCTGCAGCCTGATAACCCAATAAATATTATCAGATACAGTATTGATAGAAAACTTATCTTTAGCTTTAATCCGGACATGGTAATCCCCCCTTATCAATTTATCTTATTTATTAAAATCCCTGAGGGAAAACCCTCAGGGATACGTGTGACGAATCAATAAGTCCTGTAGAGATTGATCGCCTTCCGGGCAATACCCCACCATTCGGGTTTTTCGGATGTTTCGTAAGGATTGTAGTAGCCCAGAAATGTGATGCCTTTGTCGTCTGCCGAGAAAAGCCAGTATTGGTTTATCGTGCAGCCGGAGGGGCAGTCTCCATCGCCTTTACGGAAAAGGTAATATCTTGTGTGATCATCAAGGTCTCCGGAGATTATACCACCATCGTAATCCGGGATATAAGGATATATGTTGGAGCAGTCGCCTATGTAGTAGTCGGGTTCGGCATATTTGACACCTGCAAGGGTTTCGTATTGCCCTGCAATGTATTTTGGATGAACCTTCCGGGCAGAGAACTCCAGAAAAGCCATACCATAGCCTATCGATGAGAGATTTGTTTTCTCAAGGCTGAACCTCTGATTGAGCCCGTCCCATTCATTATAGAGGCCTGCTGCAACGAGTTTGGCGGTGGCGTCATCGAATCCCACGATGATACTGCCGGGTGCCCAGGGCGGGAGGAATGTTATGCTGGTATCGGGTTCAGCATCTTTACCGGCTTCTTCGGTATATGAGCCGGACCTGATTGAAGTTATGTCATTTTCAAAGATTTCTGTAAGCTCACGTGGGGGATAGGTCTGGCCTGATACACACAGGGACATAAGCTCGAATTCTGATGCGGTACTGACTTCTTCGGGTTGCTGGATATCGATCACGGGGTTTCCGGTTTCCGTGGCGCCGGCGCATCCCAGGAGCATAAATGCCGTGGACAAGGATATCAAGGCCGCCGATATTAATGACAACACCCTTTTATTCCTGCAATCCATAATGCTCTCCCCCCCTAAATCTTTGATGTTAGCGGAAACAGCTGCAAGTTAAGCTGATACACCTGGTCGCAGTCTTTGTCCTCGCAGTACATTTTCATGATTTCCCTTCTAATGCGCGCCAGGTGCTCCTTCAATTCCTTTACCCTTTCTGAACGGATACTCATGGTTAATGACGTGACGTCCCTTGTTTCAGGTTTGTGCCTTTCTATTGATTCTGTTGCAAGCCGGAGCATTTCTTTGTGGAAATTTGCAACGGTCAATGACTGGACCTCCGGGCCGGTTGTGATGAGACCGTCTTTCTGTCTGTAGCAGCCGTTTTCGTCCTTAGTTATCAGATCCAGTTCTTCAAGCGCCTTAAGCGCCTTTAATGCTTCCTTCGGGGTAATTTCAGGGGTGAGAGCTGATGAAATGCTCTCGGCATCCCATTTCAACTTCCCGAGTGAGACGAGTTCCCTTATGGCGGGGTAGAACCACTTCGAAAAATATTCATACTTGGCCTTATCCAGTTTACGAACCGATGAATCGCTTTTAAGAGATACGATCTTTCTGTAATAATGGTTTCTGTCCTCAAGCGTTTTCGACTGGTTCAGCCATACGAGGTTTTCGAAGTATTCCCTTTCGGTTTTCTTGAGGTCGAAACCCTTGCAGATTTTTGCCGCGCTTTCCTGTGTCAGATTCCTGCTGCCGGAAATGACGAGCTGCAGGAAGTTGGGCGAATTTATTCCGGCCCTGCGCGAAAAGCAACGATAAGAAAAATACCTGTCGGTCTTTTTCTTGTAAATGAACATGTCTTTCAGAAATGCCCTGTAGTCCATGTAATCATTTAAAACCGGTTGATTCATAAAATGCCCCTGATTGAACGCTTATCAGATTTAATAAAGGGATAATAAATGAAACATTTGCGGTATGCAAGACTTAAATTATTAAAAGTGAATACAGAAAGAAACATATAAAAAAGCTAATAATGTTATAAAAAGGCTATATAAGCTTATTTAGTGAATACATAATACAAATAAATATATGAAATAAGATAATAATAGAATACATATGAATCTTATACAATAATACCGCAGAAATAGTTTTGCAGGTGATGATTTATGGTGATTAATAACTTAACGGGAATATGGCCTTGTTTGTTAAAATTGCACTTGGAAGGTATTTTGCCTCTCTGGCAAGAGTTTGCAAGGTTCTATGCAGTGAGCCGGGTATCTCATATTTTAAGCTGTATGAGCGCCAGACTTCTTCGGTATTGAAGTAATTTAAACATGCAGGCATGAACACGAGAACATGGCATGATCCGGGATATGAAAAATATCCGAATTCATCGAGCAGCATGAAACTGTCAGGACGTTCTGTAGTCTTTATCCCGAGGTCAGTGTTTTACAATGTGATAGAGATCCTCGCCATGCTAAACCTGCAAGAACAGACACCTATAAATACAACCATCAATGAACGGCCTTGAAAAAGGCTGAAATATCAGGCTGCCGGTAGAGTTGTGAAGACGCCTCTAGGATCGACCTCTGTTCTCAGTATGTGCAGCACTTCCGGTGTTATCATCTCTGTCAGCGGGATTTCACCCTCGGGTTTGAGCAATTCGAATCCCGTTGTCTGCTGGGCGATATCGAACGGGATGCCGGGGTGGAGAGATTTCACACGCATGCGCTTAGATTTTTCTTCGAAATCGTAAACACCCCATTGGGTGATCACTGCAATCGGGCCGTTGCCGTAAAGGCCTGCCTCCCTCCTGGAATTGCCTCCTGTGAGGTGGCCTACCGAGGTTACAAAATCGACCCTTTCCGGGAATTTGTCCGGTGTCTGAAGTCCAACGAGCACCATGTTTTCAGCCAGCGAAGCCAGGTCGTTGTTGCCGCCCGAGCCGGTCATTCTGACTTTGGGGTGATGAAAATCCTCCCCGATCAGGTGCGTATTGACGTTTCCGTACATATCCACCTGAGCGAAACCCAGAAATGCTATGTCGATATATCCGTTTGCGCACTGGGCGAAAGAGTATGCCATTTCCATAAGCGTTGGTGATTTGCGCCATGTGAGAGGGCAGCCGACAGACCAGGGAAGGTCTCCCATAATCGGGTCCTGTCCGCCTGATTCATATACCATCGTTATATTCGGGGCGTGTGTCTTCTTGGCCAGTATTCCGGCCACCATCGGCAGCCCTGTTCCGACATACACGACCTTATGGTCTTTAATCTGTTTTGTAAGGATGTATGCAAGCATCTCCAGAGGGTTTGCGGGTGCATTAAGGTCTCTCATATCTGTCTCCTTGTCCTAATAATAAAGGTCTGTATCATGTGTAAGCGTATATTCCTGATATGAAAAATCGATGTCTTCATTATCGCCTTCGGCGGCCTTTGTCTGGCGTCGCGCCTCTGCGATCCATTTCGCTCCACCTAGTTTGTTCACGAAGTCGAACTGGTCGTTGCACGAGAAGACCCATTTATCGAGAAATTCTTTCAGGTTGTCATAGCTGAGGCATCCATAGCGCAGGAATTTTTCCCACCACTGCCTCGACCAGTAGTAGTAGCCGGGCATGTTTCCGGGAACCGCCCCGAAGGGCATCTCGACGACTGCATCGACATAGAAGAACGGGATTATCGCGCCCTGTCTGTTGTATCTGATATCCGACTCAGGGACGATTTCTTCAGCGGTTATGATAAGCTTGCGGGCCGATGCGGCAATTGCCAGATCGTTGACCTGAGGACCATAAATGTATGCATTCCCGTATTTGTCGGCAACATGGCAGTGGATGATTGAAACGTCCGGGAAGAGCGCCGGGATAAACACCGCCGGATCATTGTCTTCTCTCATGGGGTTCTGGACTACCTTCAGGTAGGGATTGTATTTCATTATGTCGGAAGCGAGCATCTGTTTGCTTAGTACGCCCGGCACGCCCAGCTGTGCGGCCTTGAACCCGAGTGCCACGCCCCCGTGGCTCCACTCTGAAAGTATTTTTATGCGGCCGTCCTTGAGCAGCCGGTCATAGTTTTTGTCTATTCCCCTCATCTCCGCTCCGAGGTACGAATTGTGGGAATAGCTCACGTTGCCTGTATAAATCATGTAGCTCTGGTTGGTATTCGGTGCCCCTATCATCTGGATGTTCTTTTTGCCCTGCCGCATTATCTCAAAATAGGCCTGATGAGGTGTCCTTACATAGGCGAATCCGGAGTCTGTAAGAATATCGCCATCGCTTACATACTTGGCAATGGCATCCTTCAGTGTCATGCGCTTGTCCGCCTTGTCGCGTTTCTTTGCAAGGTGTGCGGCGCGTGCGGATTCATAATCCACCAGCCTGTCCAGCACCTTTGTATCACTGATTTTCAGGTTTGTCAGCGCTTCCTGGTCATATTGATATTTTGCCATAAGAAATTCCTCCGTGATAAATGTCTTGCCAGATAATGCTACTTTTCGAGCTAAAAGACAAAATACTTTATATTATCATTGAGGTCAATAAAATGATTAATAAAAATAGATAGTTGTATGCTTGTAAGTTGATAATATTATATTCAGTCGAGAATAAAAACCCGTATCGTTAACAGCTTGCTGTTGTCAATATCCGGCAATTATCAGTTGAATATTGATGTCTTATGCTGCATTAATCCTGTATGACCACGGGTTTTGAACCTTAAATCACTGGATAAGAGATTTTTTCAGGAGGTGGGCATATGCAGGAAAAGCCGATAAGCAGGCGCAGCTTTTTGAAATGGGGCGGCGTTTCAGCGATGGGCATAGCCGGCGCAGACATTGCGGGATGCGGCAGAAAATCTGATTACGCCCTTGATATTGATCCCTCCATCTATGACGCGCCAGAGGCGGGAATGCCTGTAGAAGGCCTCATTAAAAAAGCAGGTGATTATAAAGGAAAACGACCCAACATCATCGTTATCCTGTGCGACGACCTGGGCTATGGAGATATCGGATGCTATGGCAGCGTTGCCATAAAGACGCCCAATCTTGACAGGATGGCCAGTGAGGGCATGAAATTCACCGATGCCTATGCCAGTAATGCATTATGTTCACCGTCCCGGGCCGGACTTCTGACCGGCAGGTATCCGCACCGTACAGGCGTAACATTCCCTGTCGACCTTCATGTGCCGTTTCTCAAATCGCTCGGCATGTCCATAGGCCGATTTTTTTTCTTTGACATGTTCGTGCATCTTGGAGCCATTGACGGGGTAGGAGCGAAAAGCATAGTGCAGGGCCTGCCGCTTTCTGAGATTACCATTGCATCTGCGCTGAAGGTTGCAGGATATAAAACGGCGGCAATCGGCAAATGGCATCTCGGCGACTTTACAAAGGTGCCTAAATACCATCCGTACAGACATGGTTTCGACTACTTCGCCGGCTTTGCGGGCGTCAACGACGACCCGCCTGAGTACCCGTTCTGGCGGGGTGAAAATGAGATAGTGCACAATATAGGCCTGGCTCAGGAGCCCTATACCGGGATTCTAACTCAGGAGGCTGTGAATTTCATTGAGCGTTCAAAGCATGAACCTTTCTTCCTTTACTTTGCTCACAAGGATCCTCACCAGCCCAATGTCCCTTCTAGCCGCTTCAGGAACTCATCCGAGGGCGGACGCTACGGGGACACTGTGCAGGAGATTGACTGGAGCGTTGGCGAGGTCCTCAAGTGCCTCGAGAGGAACAATCTGAAAGATAATTCGATGATCATCTTCACCAGCGACAACGGGGCCTTTTTCAACGGCAGCAACGGAATGCTGCGCGGCGGCAAGGGTCAGAGCTACGAGGGCGGATTCCGCGTGCCTATGATCGCGTACTGGCCCGGCCACATACCTTCAGGAGGCATATGCAGAGAGCCGGTCATGAACATCGATTTTTTCCCGACATTCCTTTCACTCGCCGGGTTAACCCCGCCTCAGGACAGGATCATCGACGGAAAGGACATCACAGGTTTGCTCGAAGGTAAGGCTGCAAAGTCTCCGCATGATGCCCTGTTCTTCTTCCACCACAACGAAGTCGAAGGTGTGAGACAGGGCGACTGGAAATATTTCCGTCGAA
This sequence comes from Desulfomonilia bacterium, assembly GCA_036567785.1. Classification (NCBI taxonomy): domain Bacteria; kingdom Pseudomonadati; phylum Thermodesulfobacteriota; class Desulfomonilia; species Desulfomonilia bacterium. The sequence continues at coordinate 7,554 of DATCTV010000005.1, forward strand.
TCAACCATGCTGTTTATCCTATATATGCAGACAAGGACAACACTGTACTTGGAACGCTGGTAAGCAGGTTCTTCAACTACACGGACAGGGATTCAGAGGGCAGGATGCAGACGGTGCCGTTTCTCGGGAGATGGCCGCTGCTTTACAACATGAAGTCTGACCCGGGTGAGAGGTACAATGTGATTGACAAATATCCTGAAGTCGGGCGCAGGATGCTAGGCCTGATGACTAGGTGGGAGCAATCGTTCGTACAGAATCCCAGAGGCTGGATCACGAAATAGTAAAGTGCGGTATTTTCAGAAATCATTGAATTGCTTCGGCACATCAGAAGCGTGTTGTCCTCATGCATTAAGGATAACAAGTCCTACAAATCACTTGCACGAAGGATTTACAAAAGGCTAAAATCAGAACCATGAAATTCCTTCTCACTAACGACGACGGCATATATGCGCAGGGGCTTGCCGCTATAAAGCAGGAGCTTGAAAGGATTGGCGAGGTCACTGTTATCGCACCTGTAACGGAGCAGTCCGCCGTAGGTCATGCGATAACCATCTCGGACCCTCTCAAGGTGATACCCATTTACCGCTCCGGCGGATTCTACGGCTGGGGCATTACCGGCTCGCCTGCCGATTGTGTAAAACTGGGTGTTTCATGCATAATGAAGGTTCCGCCTGACGTCATTGTATCCGGCATAAACCGCGGCGAGAATGTAGGCATAAATGTCCTTTACTCCGGCACCGTATCCGCAGCCACCGAGGCGCTTATCCTTGGATTCAAGGGGATGGCTGTTTCAGTCGACAATTATTTTCATCCGGATTATTCGGCTGCGAGCATTTTCGGTGCAAGACTTGCCAGAAGGCTTGCGGCGATAAACGGGCCCATGCCTTATGCCCTGAACGTGAACTGCCCTTCGGCATCTCTCGGGGATATAAAAGGGGTAAAAATCACCAGGCAGGGCAATTCGAGGATTGTAGACAACTTTGTCGAACGGACAGACCCTCGCGGAACAAAATATTACTGGCAGGCAGGCATCACAAGAATCATGGACGAGACGCAGGATACCGATGCCGTATGCCTCAAGAACAGGATGATATCAGTGACCCCAATCAATTTCAGGCTCGGATACAATGAAGGCATAAATTTCGAAGACAAGGACCTTGAAGGGATACTCAATGAGTCAGTCGTTTGAAACAAGGCTCGGATATGTTTTTAAAGACAAGTCGCTGCTCAGTGAAGCGCTTACTCATTCAACTTATGCAAACGAGCATAAATCCCCTGAAATCCGCGACAATCAGAGGCTGGAGTTCCTTGGTGACGCGGTCGTAAACGCCACAATAGCAAGAAAGGTATTCCTTGCATTTCCTGATGCCAATGAAGGGGGGCTTACCAAATTGAGGGCTGAGCTTATCAACGAGGCTGCACTAGTCAAGGTGGCGAAACACATCAGGCTTGGTGAAGAGCTTTATCTGGGAAAAGGGGAGGAGCATGACAGTGGCAGCAGCAAGCCGTCCATACTTGCCGATGCATACGAGGCCGTTATAGGCGCCATATTCCTTGACGGTTCCTTTGATGAGGCAAGCTCGGTCGTTGAGGCGCATTTCAAAGATGTAATCGGGAAAATTGAGGAAATCGGCATTACCGACTACAAGAGCACCCTGCTTGAATACTGCCAGTCGAAAATGAAGAAGATCCCGGAAATGGCAGTTGAAGACGAGTCAGGTCCTGAGCATGACAAGGTGTTTACCATAAGCGTGAGAATCGACGGACAGGTTATAGGCCGCGGTACCGGCAGAACCAAGAAACAGGCATCACAGCAGGCATGCAGAGAGGCTTTGAAATCTTTCGATAATCCGGGGAATAATATCTCATTATCGGATGAGATATCCTGACATGCCGGATGCCGAAAACTGAACCTGTAGTCATTCCCGTATATGTCTCGAACCTGGGATGTCCGTACAGGTGTGTCTTTTGTGATCAGACACAGTATTCAAAGCCGATCCCGCCTGAAGACATAAAGGATTATGCGATCAGTTTCATAAACGGCTGCAGGGAACCGCAGGAAAGACTGCGCATTCTGGCATTTTACGGCGGGTCGTTCACCGGAATAGAAGAAAGACTTTTCAATTCCTATCTTGATGCGGGCGAAAGGCTTGTAAAAGAGGGGGTTGTTCACGGTCTCAAGGCTTCGACCAGGCCTGATATGGTCAATGAAGAAATTATCCTCAAACTTAAAGATGCCGGTTTTTTCGAGCTTGAAATCGGTGCGCAGTCAATGGATGACCGTGTGCTTTCCGCTTCAAAGAGAGGTCATAAAGCAGAAGATACGAGAAAAGCGGCAGGTCTGATCAAGACTTCAGGACTTAAGCTTGGGATACAGATAATGCCGGGGTTGCCCGGAGAGGATAAAGAGAGTTTTATCAGAACTGTAAATGCGTTATGCGAAATGAAACCGGATACGGCCCGTATTTACCCCACGGTTGTTGTCAAGGGCACAAGGCTTGAATCCATGTATGAAGAAGGCATTTTCCATCCCCTTGCACTCGAAGATGCTGTCAGGATGACCCTTTATGCGTATATCCGGCTGAAGGCCGCGGGTGCCCGGATACTGCGTACCGGTGTTCCTCTGGAAGGACTCAATGTGGCTGCAGGGCCCGCTCATCCCTCATTCGGTTTTCTTGTGAAGTCGTATGCATATAAACTGATGGTACAAAAGGCATTGGAAAGGCTTAATAAGACGATATCATCGGGAGCAGAAGCGGAAGATAGGGCGATGGTTTACGCCAACCCCCATGATCTGCAGGAACTTATAGGATACAAACGGGAGAATATGACTGGTATTGGCTTCGGTTATGCCGTCGATGATTCGCTTGCAAGAGGGCAAATTTTTATCCGCTCAGGCAAAGAAAGTGCTTGTTTCAGCTTCGATGATATACTAAATCATATCATATGATTACAGATGCATTTGATACCCGTTCGCTGCCGGTTCTTCCGGAACTTGCTGATCATGTTTTGAGAATGGCGCTGGAAGACGATGTGTCTGTTGCAAAGCTTTCGGGAATAATCGAAAAAGACCAGTCGCTTACAGCACGCATACTCTCAATGGCCAATTCCAGCCATTACAAACGTTCGCGTACTATCTACACCGTAAGGGACGCGATAGTGATAATGGGTCTCGAACAGGTCAAAACCATTGCCCTGGGCATGTGTGTGCTTGAGATGTTTCCGGCAGTTTCGGGTTCGGTTCTTGATTACAAGGAATTCTGGAGGCACAGCCTTTCCTGCGGACTTTTTGCCAGGGCTATCATGGAAGTCTCGGATTCAAGGCTTTCGACAAAAGCGTTTTATACCGGGCTGCTGCATGACATAGGAAAGATGATACTTGATCAGACCGACCATGAACGCTATGCGGCGGTTCTTGAAAAGGCGGCCGAAGGAATATATTCCCTGATCGAGATTGAAAGGGAAATGCTCGGCACCACACACTGTGATGTGGCGAGAAAGGCGCTTGAAAGCTGGAAGCTTCCTTCAATATACGTCGAGAGCATATGGTGCCACCATGCGCCGGTAATGGTTATAGATGACGACCAGTATAAATTATCTGGTGTCGTCCATGTGGCAAACATTCTTTCACACCAGAATTATATAGGCGCATCTGGCAACAGCTTTCCATCGAGGATTACTAACCCTCTTCTGAAAAGGTTTCAGCTCAATGCCGACATGCTTGACGATATCATGCTCACAGTACCTTCAGAGGTTGAAACGATCTGCAGTGAACTGGGTCTGGGAAAGCCGAGAGAGGGGCTTTTCAGACTTGTAAACAAGGCCAGCATGAGGCTTTCGGATGTTTCGCTGTCTCTTCAGCAGAGGACATTGAAGGCTGAAAAGGCCCTCAGGCGCTCAGACATACTCATAGACCTGATAAAAGGCCTGAACCGCTCGACTAAAATATCCGAAGTGCTGGAAACGACAGCTGGAGTTCTGAGCAGTTCAGGATTTATAAAAGGATTCCTGGGCGGCATCAGGACATCATCCATGAACCTCGTATTCGAGATGAAGCCCGGCGAAGAACCCAGGTTTATACGCATAGGAGATGAGGAGCTGAAAGGCATCGTCATCTCCGCCGACTACCCTATCGGCATGAGCCTTGCATCAGGCGCCTTCATGTATGTAAAGCCGGTTGACGAGGAGACAGGCGATGACAACAGGCTTATATCCACACTGGTTGAGGCCATGTCCGAGGCGCTTAAACGCATAATGAATGAAAATTCCCGTTCGGAACAGTCAGAGCACCTGAGAAACGCACTTTCCAACGTGTCGGCCGAGAGGCAGAAGGCTCTGGACATGCTGAGTCTTAACAGGGAGCTTCTGGATTCATCCCCGTTCGGACTTTGCCTTCTTGATGATGCGGGCGCCGTAAGCGCGGAAAACGAGATATCGACTGAGATAAGAAAGGCGCTCGGAATAAGCGGACCCTCGATCCTTGAAATGCTGGACAGGGAGACAACAAGGGAGGTGCGCGACGCATTGGTTTCAAGGCAGGAGTCAGACAGCGTAATCCGTTCCGGGAACAAATCGATAAGGATAATAACGCGTCCGTTAAGCGTTAACTCCCTGTCGCTTCTCCTCATGTGGGACATTACGAAAGAGCTCGAGCAGCAGAGAAGGCTGGCGGCGTATGCCAAGATGAGCACGATAGGCAATCTGGCTGCATCCATGGCTCACAACATGAAAAGCCCGCTGGGAGCGATTCAGGGATTTGCCAACATAATTAAGGAAGACGTAAGGTCGCAAAGTGTGAAAATCCTGCGCGACGGCAAGGAAGACCAGGATTTCATGGCCATTATCGAGAGCATAATTTCTGCAACGGAGAGTGTTCTTAAAATCATAAACCAGCTTCTGGGGCTCACCAGAAAATGGGAAGGCTCTGCGCAGAAAACCGATATGAAGGCGTTTGCGGCTGAAACTATCGAGATGGTCAAACCTCTCGCGGATGCATCCAAGGTAAAGCTCAGCACGGATGTAAGCGCCAGACATGGCCAGATACGAACCAATGCAGTCCAGCAGGTGGTTGCAAACAGCATTATAAATGCCGTTACCGCCTCATCCCCCGGACAGGAGGTCGTTCTGGGGATAGCTAAAGAAGGTGGCCGGTTAGTGTTCAAGATAATCGATAAGGGTATAGGCATTGAAGAAGAGCAGATATCGAAGATATTCGAACCTCTCTACTCGGCCTGGCCGAGCAGGACAGGCATGGGCCTGGGGCTGTCGCTGGCCAGGGATATCATAGAGACGATGGGCGGGGATATTTCGGTAAAGTCATCTCCAGGTGCAGGCTCGACCTTTACCATAAGTATTCCGGAAGAAATCTCGTAGATCATCATGTCAAATAAGATCCTTATCGTAGAAGACGATTCTGTTTTCAGGAACTACCTCTTTATGGTGCTTAAGGGTGAGTATGACGTCACGGTTGCCGCAAATCCGATCCAGGCGCTTGATTTTCTGTCCCGCGAAATATTCGACCTTATCATAACCGACCTCAGAATGCCTGAAATGGACGGGCGTGAATTCGTGGAAAAGGTCCACTCGGAGATATTTCCCGGTCTTCCCGTGATTGTGGTAACTGCATTCGAAGACGACTGGCCTGAAGAGGAAGGCATATTGAGCCATACTTTCACGTTTCTTAGAAAAGGCGGATTTCTCCCGAGCGAACTCAAGTCTCTTGTAGAAAAGGCCATTGGCAAGCCTTTGGCGACCGAATCAGCACCGGCGGGTCTGACCGAGATACATTTCAGGGACGTTCTGGATAATCTCCCCGACGCGGTTATCGTAACTGACAAGAAATTAAAGCCGCTTTATGCGAACAGACGCTTCGGAACGTTCACCGGCCTAGTCATAAAGGACATGTCAGGCTCATTCCTCAATATTCTCAGCAGTGAAGCGAAACAGACGCTCTCGGAGGCTTTGAACAAATTAGCGGAAAACTGGCAGGCGGACCTGGTCCTTGAAATAAAATGCATCGACAGCAGTATGGTGAAGTATAATTTTACACTGAGATACATGAAAACCCAGGATGAGGATTTGCTGATATTTGCAGGCAATCCGGCTGCAGAGACTGTTGATGCTGAAATCAGAGATACCCATGAAAGGCTCCAGGGAATAATTAATGAGCTAGAAGAAGCCAGGGCGGAAAGCAAAGCCCTCAAGGCCGATTTCGACAGGATAGCCGCGGATTCCAGGGGAATTATACTATGGCTTGACGGTTCATTCGGCTGTATTTATATCAATCCTGATGCGGAGCGCATCCTTGGATATAAGCCTGATGAGCTCAAAGGCTCCGGGATACCCTGGAAAAGAATAATCCATCCGGATGATGTTCACATTATTTCTGACATACTTACAGCAACCGGGCAGGGGATAGGAAAACTTAACGGGGAGGCAAAGGCGTACAGCAGAACAGGCCTTCTCGTATATCTGGCGTGGAATGCTTCGATGAGCTACAGGCCTGACGGGTCCCTTGCAGGAGTCGATTTAGTTGCCGAGGATATAACCCAGAGGGTCATTGCGAAGAATGAACTGCTAAAAGCCGGCAAACGGCTTGAAGAAGCCCGCGAATCAATGCAGAACGCACCCGATGAAAGATGCAGGCTTATTGTCGAGGGTTCAAACAATGTAATATTCACTCTCGATGAGGATTCGAGGTTTCTTTATGTTAACAGGAAAGGCCTTACTGCACTTGGAGCCGTCGAAGATGACATAATATCCAGGCCTTTTCAGGAATTCATATCCGATCCCATATCAGTGACGCGCTTCGAGGCTGCAATAATCAAACTCAGTGAAGGCCAGGATCCGGGTCTTGTGAACATATCTGTAGACACAAGCCACGGCAGGAGTGTCTGGGGCATAAACATGTGGGCAATGGGATCTTCACAGACAAAGATTGAGTATGCGGGAATTGCCAGGGATATGACGAGCGAGGTATCGAATTATAAAAAACTCAAACTTCTGGCAAACATCGAGCAGTACAGTGCGGATGCAATAATAGGCTATGACCTTGAAAGGCGCATCATATCATGGAATCGCGGCGCATCGATGATGTTCGGTTGGTCCGAGGAAGAAATACTCGGAAACTATTCATTTACGACAATTGTCCCGGAGGAAAGGAAAAGGGAATCCGATGATCTCTTGAAAGAGGTCCTTGAAAAAGGATATGTCAGGGATCTTGAGACTATACGGAAGACAAAAACCGGCGAATTGCTTAACGTAACCCTTTCGATGACAACGTTGAGGGATGAGGTGGGCAAGGCATTCGGTTTTTCCGTTATCATGAAGGACATCACCAGGCAGAAGAAGATGGAGGCTGCACTGATCCAGTCTGAAAGGCTTGCCGCCATGGGTAAGCTTTCCGCCAGCATCGCGCATGAGATCAACAATCCTCTTTACGGCATAAAGAGCTGTCTTAAGCACGTCCTTAATGCTGATGAAACAAAAAAGATCGATTCGCAGTTTGTCAGGCTTGCGATCAAGGAAACAGACAGGATTGCCGAACTCATAAGGAATATGAAGACTTTTTACCAGCCTACCGATGAAGAGGTCTTCACGACGGACATAAACGAAATAATAAGGGAGATATTGACATTCAACAGGAAATATCTTGAGGAAAACAAGGTCAGGCTTGAGCTTGATCTTGCTGAATGCCCATATATCCTTGCAGTACCGGAGCAGATCAAGCAGGTTTTTATAAATCTCATGACCAATGCGGCCGAGGCAATGCCCGGGGGCGGAATTCTGAGAGTTTCAACCATGCCGGGAATTGACGCAAAGTCGGTAATCATAAGATTCGAGGACAACGGAGTAGGAATTGCAAAGGAGGATATCCCGAAGCTTTTCGATATGTTCTATTCAAAAAAGCCTCATGTGAAGGGAGTCGGTCTCGGTCTTTCGATAAGCTACGGTATTATCAAGAGACACGGGGGAACGATCGATGTAGAGAGCGATTCTTCAAAGGGTACAAGTTTTAAAATCGTCCTGCCGGTTAAACCCGGATGGGAAAGGCAGCTGAAGCTTGATCTCAAATAACGGTGGCGAAGTGTTCAGGTCGGGCTTTGTCGCCATAATAGGCAGGCCCAATGTCGGAAAGTCAACTTTCCTGAACAGGATCCTCGAAGAAAAGATATCCATAATAACGCCCAAACCTCAGACTACCCGGGACAGGATACTGGGTATCTATACAAGAGATGACCGCCAGATGATCTTTCTCGATACGCCCGGCATCCATATGTCGGATAAGGAGCTTAACAGGTGCATGATCGACAAGGCCCTCTCCGCGCTTTTCGATGCCGATCTGGCACTGGTAATGGCCGAACCCTCCGATACGGCGGAGTCTCTCGCGCCTGTTTTCGAGCATATAAAGGACTTTCGGAAGAAGGCCCTTTTCGCACTTAACAAATCCGACCTTCTGAGCGAGGAAATGGCGGAAAAAAAAATTGAATGGCTCAGTTCAGGCTGTGATTTTTTCCATAGGCAGGCGATATCATGTATTACCGGCGCCGGAATGGATGCTCTGATGGGTGAGATATTTGAAGCCCTTCCCGAAGGGCCGCCGTTCTTCCCGGATGATATTCTGACCGATTCAACAGAGCGGTTCCTGTGCGCCGAACTGGTCAGGGAGAAGGTGTTTCTGCTGACGCAGAAGGAGATACCGTATTCAACCGCGGTCGAGATAGAACAGTTCAAGGAAGGCGATATTATAAGGATATCAGCCGTGATTCATGTGGAACGTCCTTCACAGAAGGCTATCGTGATCGGCAGAGGCGGATCAATGCTTAAAAGAATAGGGACCGAGGCGAGGATCGATATGGAGCGCCTTCTGGGACAGAAGGTTTTCCTCGAACTGTTTGTAAGAGTTACCGAAGACTGGACGAAAAATCCGCGTGAGCTGAAAAGGCTCGGGTATAAATAATGCTGATAGCGATCGTAGGACGGCCCAATGTAGGCAAATCGACACTCTTCAACCAGCTTTTGCGCGATAACCGAGCGATTGTAGGGCCCGAACGCGGGATCACGCGGGACCGTATATACGGCAGATGGCATATCGACGAGGACCACACCGTCGATATCGTCGATACCGGCGGATACGATTCGGTTGCCGAGGGCTCAATAGGCATATCGATGCGCGAACAGACCCTTGTCGCAATAAAAGACGCTGACCTGATATTGTGCATTCTTGATGCCAGGGACGGGGTCACGCGGGATGACTACGAGCTTATCGAGATACTGAGAAACTCCAGATGCGAAGTGATCTATGCAGCTAACAAGGTGGATGATCCCAATGCAGACACTGGCATCGCACAGCTTTACGAGCTTGGACTTGACGGATTCATAGGCATATCGGCAAAGAACAGAAGGCTTGACGGACTCATCGATGAAATAAAAGCCAGACTTGACAAGTCCGAGACGCTTCTTCCCGATGAAAGGGACCATATCCGAGTAAGCATTCTGGGAAGGCCAAATGTAGGCAAGTCGGCGCTCCTGAACCGGATCACCGGCAGCGAGCGGTCAATTGTTTCGCCTGTTGCGGGAACCACAAGGGACTATATCGATACCTCGTTTGAAAAGGGCGGCAGGAAATATCTCTTTATAGATACGGCCGGGATCAGGCGTAAATCCAGGATCGATACCAAGCTTGAAAAAGTGAGCGTCATGCGTTCCATACACAATGTAGAGCGCTCTCATGTATGTCTGTGCCTGATGGATGCAACTGAACCGGTAACGGACCAGGACAGGCATCTGATGGGCATCGTGCAGGATCATGCCAGGGCCTGTGCCATTGTCATAAACAAGGCGGATCTTATTGATGAGGCAGGCAGAAAAACCGTGCGCAACAGGATTGATCTTTTTATGCGTTTTGCCGCCGATACGCCGGTAATCCTTCTTTCTGCGTTGACCGGGAAAAATGTGCCCGGACTTTTTCCATTGATAAATAATCTCTTCGATAAGACATCAAAAGAGATTCCAACTCCCCAATTGAACAGGTATCTTATTTCCATCGTCGAGAAGCATCAGCCGCCCGTATCAAAGAACCGCAGGATAAAGTTCTATTACATAACGCAGACTGGCACTATCCCGCCCAGGTTCAGGATCGTTACGAACAGGCCCGAGGATATTCCTGAAGCATATTCACGCTACCTTGTTAAGGCCCTGAAAACGGAATGCGGCCTTGACGGCATCCCAGTGAAAATTAAATATGCCTCACGCAGGAAAGAGGCTGAATAACATGTTGCGGGTGTTTCTCAAGAATTGATAAGTTTACAAGAAATTCAAGGAAAAAGGAGGGCAAATGATAAAAGCGCTATATATCGGCCGTGTGCTGCTTAACGCATTGATCCTTATTTTTTCCTTCCAGATGTTCCGCGTATTCATGCTGACGGTTATCTGGAACCTCAGCTATTACCTCCCGGGACCGTACAGCCTGGCGCTCTTTGCCCTGGCAGTCTTCGCCTGTGTCATGCTACTGCCGTTTATTGTGAGATTAGCCGGAACGAGGGGCATTATCGCCGTATCGGGATTCGGTATAGTAATTATGAGAATGGCCATGCAGTTCGCCAGCGAGCCGGTATATCTTCTGATCCTTTCAACAGCCGGGATTGTCATGTTCATGTGGTTTTTCACCGCATGGATACGTTCGGGTCTTGATTTTGACAGGCAATATCCGCCGGTCATGGCAACGGCTTTTCCCATAGCGATACTTATGGATGTATGCAGCCGCTCACTGCTCATGTCATATGACCTTGTCTGGAGGAAAAACACATGGGCCCTTATGACAATAGCAGGCGCATCACTTTTAATCCTGATCCTGCTCTGGCTTACAGCTGTTCGCGGTAAAAACTTCGGTGAAGAAGGTGAACCGGGTTTTCTGCGCTCCCTCCTGGTAACCGGAATAGGCCCCTGGCTTTATCTGGGCATGACCATTTACCAGAACCCGGCGGCTGCTGTCGGGCATGCAGGGATATCAGACATGCAAATGAATATAATCATATGCATTATAACCGCATTAGGCGCATTTTCCGGGACTTTTATCGCGCTTAGGCCGCAGAAATTAAGGTTTGCCATCGCATTCCCACTGTCTCTCATACTCATCCTTTCAACCTGGGGGATAGTCGAGTCAAAAGGTTCGGTGATTTACCTGATTTATGCTGGAGCGCTGGCAATGTGGATGCTGCCGGGGTTTATCCTTGCCGCCGGTCCGGAAAAAAAGCACGGTATATATGGAACCTCACTGGGAATGTTCCTTGGCTTTATCATCATGCTTGTCCTCATTTTCCTTCATTCAAACTCCGGAATATTCAGCATGACGATTGCCGCCTCGGTAATTATCTCAATCGTTGCTATAGCGGCTTCGCTTCTTCAGATCGAGACAGTAAGCTGGAAAAACGTCAAGGCCGGCCTTTCCATAGCTGGAATCTCCTGTATAGTAGCAATCGGTGCCCTTGACCTGATGATGCTCAAATCGAGTTCTCCCTCGACTTACTGGGTCTTCCCCGGCAACAATATACGGGTATTGACATACAACATTCATCAGGGGCTTGACGCCGATGGCGTTATGAATCTTGAAGGAATCATCGGTGAAATTAAGAAGCTGAACCCGGATATAGTCTGCCTGCAGGAGGTAAACAGGGCCCAGGTATCAAACGGGCTTGTTGACTGTCTGATGCCGGTAAGCCATGCCTTGGGAATGCCCTATGTCTTCGGCGCAAACAGTGACGACGGCCAGTACGGGAATGCAATCCTTACAAGGTATCCTGTAAGGGACTGGGACAATCTGAAGTTTTTCAACAACTCGACTGAAACAAGAGGAACTCTGCATGCCGTCATAAAGACAAGGCAGCCGAACGATATGGGCAGTGACCTGAATGTCTTTGTAACCCATCTTGATCATATCGCGGGACCTTCTAATGTGCGTGAAAAGCAGGCACGCGAGGTGATCGAATTCTTCTCGAAAAGGCCAAGGACAATCATTGCAGGCGATCTGAATGCTGAGCCGGACACAGCCGAGATGAAGCCTTTTTATGCAGAAGAGTTGAAGGATGCCCTGGAGCCCTTCGGGAAAAAATATGTGAAAACGTTCTGGGAGGGTTATGGCGAACGGGCAATGAAGCTTGATTATATATTCATATCGAAAGACCTTGTTGCTGTCGATGCCATAATTGACGATTCAAGGGCATCGGACCATAAGCCTGTGGCTATCGATATCAGGAGGTGACGGATAATGCCGGGGAAAAAGGCCGCATTCTTCGATTTCGACAAGACTCTTCTGGACTGCGAATCATCAAAGCTGCTGATCGACTGTATGAAAAAGAACAGGAGGCATTTTTTCTCCGAGAAGAGGGTTTCCGCTGTTTATATCATGAAACTCATTTTTTTTAACGAGCTTTACAAGCGGCATATCTATTCGGACGAGAAGATGGCCCTCCTGCTGATAAGCTTTTTCAAGGGCAGGAGGTTGTCCACTTACGAGGAGATAGCCCCGGGGTTTTACCGTGATTATATAAAGCCGCACCTCTCGCCAAATATTATGGAGAGGGTTCAATGGCACAGGAATGAGGGAGACCTTCTGGTGCTCATTTCAGCCGGGCTCAGATATATACTGGACATAGTGAAAACAGAACTCGGATTTGACCGGCTTTTATGCACCGACCTTGAAACGGGACCCGACGGCATCCTTACAGGAAGGGCTTCAGGGATGCTGTGCATAAATGAAAACAAGAAAATTCTATGCGAAAAGCTTGCAAGAGAAGAGGGCATAGATCTCAAAGCGTCAAGCGCCTATGGAAACCACCAGTCTGACATTCCGATGCTCAATACCGTTGGTCATGCATTTGTCGTGGAGCCTACCGGGCCACTGCTCAAGGTTGCGCGTGAAAAAGGCTGGCCTGTGCTGAACTTCAGATAATGAATATGATCCGGTTCAAGAACTCTCTATATCTGGGGGTGTTATGGTGCGTTATGAATCTGGTTATGACATCCGTGCTCTGGGCCGCAGGCCCGTACGAGCCGGAACCGGATAAAACCAGATCCCCTTCAAAGATATATTCGGCCGAAGACGGCTGGTTCGACATCAGCGGTTTCATCGATGAGGCCTATGGTTTTGCACCTGTCCTGATGCCTATCACTGAGCCTGCTGTCGGTTACGGGGCCGCAGGTGCCCTTGCTTTCATCGACAAGCCAAAAGAGGGCGACTCAGAGGCCGGTTTCGGCAGGCCAAATATCTCTGTCCTGGGCGGGCTGGGCACTGAGAACGGAACATGGGGCGCATTCGGCGGCGACATAAGGCAATGGCTTGACGATAGTCTCCAGACTCAGCTCATGCTGGTCTATGCTTCTGTAAATCTTGATTTCTATGGCATCGGGAAAAACGGCATTCTGCAGGCTCATCCGCTCAAATACAATCTAAAACCTGCAGGCGGAATGCTTAACGCAAGGTATAGACTGGGCAGTTCCCGTGTATGGGCAGGTGTAAGCTATACATTTGCAGAAACGCTTGTGTCATTCGACGACCCTCCCGATACCCCGTTCCTGCCCGATTTTGAGCGACATTCCCGTATAGGTGGGCTGACGCCATCACTCACTTTCGATTCGAGAGACAATATCTTCACACCGTTATCCGGAACATACATAGAGGGAACTGCCGGTCTTTACAGCCATGCCCTGGGCGGTGACAGTGAGTTTCAGCTGCTGAGCCTGGACGCCATTCAGTATGTGCCTCTTTACCGGACACTGACACTGGGTGTGCGGGGCGGTGCGACATTCAGTTTCAACGATGTGCCTTTTTATATGAAGCCTTATGTCGAACTGCGAGGCGCGGCGGCCATGAGATACCAGGGCGATGAAGCCGCGGAAATAGAGGCTGAGCTCAGATGGCAGCTGTGGAAAAGGTTCAGCCTTGTAGGTTTTGCCGGTACCGGTTCCGCATGGAACGACTTCGGTAAATTCAGCAAGAGCGACAATATCGTGACCGGAGGTGCGGGATTGCGCTATGAACTGGCCCGTAAATACGGGCTTCATATGGGCATTGACCTGGCATTCGGGCCGGATGATCCGGTCATCTACGTACAGTTCGGCAGCGCATGGCTGCGTCCTTGAAGCTATTCCGCCTCGGAATCAAATGGTGTTCCGGTTAAAGAACTACATCGGAACTGACTTCAGGTTCTTTTTTGTTTCGAGGTAAGCTCTGTATTTCTTGATCAGCGTTTTGACTGCTGACGCAATGAGACTCCTTGTGAAGCGGTTCTGCACCAGAATGCTATGATATAGCATGGCAAACAGCTTTATCCGTATCCGGTCGCTCCGGTTTGCTTCAGGAAGAGGTTTCTCTATGTCAACGGGTCTGGGAAAAAATCGCTTTGAAGAAAAGGGCCATTTGAGAAGGAGATTTGTGGTGACGGCCAGGATATCCCATGCCCGTTCATCGTGCCTGTGAACCGGTGTTTCTCCGGCCGCCATCTGAACAAGTTCGATGGGAAGATATATGTCGAGTCTGCTGTTTGTGAGCACTTTGATTAGCGAGAGGAATGCGCAGCAGCCCGGACACGGAACGACAAGGATATCCGCGCCTGTCGCCTCTGCCTCCTGCAGCCTGAGATAAAGGCTGTGCAGAAGGTTGAGAAGTGTATGCAGAGGATTTCCGGAATCAGGCCCGAAAAGTGTCGGGACGGTTCCGGCCCAGCCGCAGCACAGGGCATTTTCTCTTGTATGCCTCATTTCCACGATTGTTGCGCCCGTGTGCTCGAGTATTTCACGGGTGACATCAGGAAGTTTTCCATCCACATATCTGCCGCAGCAGTTGTCGTGGACTGTGACCGTCCTCTTCAATCTGTTTTTTACCTGTATCTTCCCGCTCTTCAGTCTCTCAAGAATCCAGTTGTCAAGAAGTTCGACTTCAAAATTGAAATTTATGCCGAATTTCCTGGGAAGGACATCGGTGAACATCGAGGCTTCGACTACCATGAAACAGTACATCTTCTCGATGCCCATGCCCTCGAACTTTTCTTTGGCAAGCCTGCCCAGGCGCTCTGCCTCCTCGAAAAAACCGATCCTGTAGGCGTCTTCGCCTATTCCGAACATGCAGTCACTGCCGGCGATTGCTGGCTTGAGTTCGTCCAGGAGTGAAGTCCGGGCGATATACGGCAGGAGATTATTATAAAAGCCTGTAAGGAGTATCTCCTTTCTCGGGTTCTTAAGGTTTTTCTCCCATGAACGCACAAGCGACAGCTCGTCATCCTTCATCAGCACCCTGGTGGATGTCCACATGTTCTCGGGCTCGTTGGGGAAAATAAACCTTGCCATGTGTGGGAGGCCGCATGCCCTGCCTGTTTTGTTATGGTGCTCCAGAATAAGCCCGTAGGGATCGGCATTCTGAGGGCAGACAAATGCGCAGGCGTTGCATGTGACGCAATGCTGAAGAACCAGGGACGAATCTGTATCACCATCAATAAGTTTGCTTATTTCCTTTTTAGCCTCGCTCTCGGAAAGTTCGAGCACAGGACAATGCTCAAGGCATATCCCGCAGCGGTCGCACAAATCTTCACGAAAAAAACGGAAACCGGATTTTGCACTCATTCAATATGTCCTCCAATTGTCATAATTGTCAGAAGCCGTCTTAAACATGGTTCATCACAGGCAAGCTTATTTTTATCAAGCGTTCTGAAACAACTGACCTTGTCAATTCATCATATCAGGGTATATTTTTCTATCATTATCATAAGAAACATGGAAAATATATTCCAAGTACATAGATTAAAGAGCCTTATATCAATAAGTTATATAAGGAACGACTATTGCATATAATTTCATGAGAACTGAATCAATATTTCTGTCCGGTTTATTTAAGAGGAGGAAATAAATTATGAGAAAAAGAGTCATAATATATACGATAATATTAATAACCGGCATTTTCATATCATGTGGAGGCGGCGGCGGAGGCGGCGGTTCTGATGCAGGAGGAGAATCCGGCAGGAAATATACTTTAACTGCAAGTGTTGTAGGCGGGAACGGTTCTGTCACCCCGGCATCCGGGACATATGACGAGGGCGCGGTTGTTTCCCTTAACGCATCACCTGCTGCCGGTTATCAGGTGAAGGCCTGGAGCGGCACTGATGACGATACATCAAAAAACAATACAAATACCGTAACCATGAACGCCAATCGTACGGTGACTGTGGAATTCCAGTCTGTAAATGCAGGAAATATTTCCAGGGAGCAGGCTCAGGATGTCCTTTATGCAGCCTATGCGGGCATCGGGTACAACACTGTTAAGAGCGATACAGATGATGACGAGGCCCTTTACAATATAATGTTCGACAGTCTGAATTCTTTAATGGGAAATTTCGTTAACGAGATTTTTTTAAAGCAGCTTACGATACCAATAATACTGAATATGGTTATTAACGAGGTGACCTTTAAGTATACACCTGCACCAGCCGGGATTTCCTCAGCGGAAATGACTGTAAAGATAGGCAATGTCGATGTTGCTGAAGTAATGGTTACAGGTAAATTCGCATTTGATTTTAATTCAAAAATGAAGGTGAAATTCAATTCTGACGGATATGCTTATGATGGTGTTGTTTACAAGGGAAGCGCAACTGATTTTGAAGCGGAAATGTCAGGTTCTCTTAAAGGGGAGGGGATGAATACATCAGGCAGGAAGATCACTCCAAATTTTGATACAGTGAATATTTCAGCACACAATACGCTTTCAGCCGGATATTCCGGATATAGTGTGAATTATGGTGAATGGAACATTTCCTATGCCTTGAAAGATGATACTTATAACCTTTATATTGCACCTATAATAGGAGAGGCTTTGAAGCCCGGGGATTATATAGATATAAGGAATTATAAATTGGACGGGAACTTCGATATCAATAAGAATGGTATGCATTCCTATTATATGAATGTTCAGTATGGACAGCTGGATCTTGACTTTAATTACGGAGGTGGAAAGTTTATTGCGCTCACAGGTGATGTGAGTGTTCCGAGCCTGGGTGGTCAGAAGGTCTCAGTTAATTCGGCAGGGACCGAAATGCTGACCGGGAATATCCTGAATCTGATTTCCAATATAATTTTGGGTCAGGTGAACATCAATGATTTTATCAGGCGTAATGATAATGGTGCCTGGATCAGTGGCAAGCTGAAAATTAAGCCTGTTAACAGCGAGATTACAGCAACCTTCAATAATGACGGATCGGTTCAGTTCCCGGATGGTCCCGCTGTTGCAAACTGGCAGGATGCACTGGATCCTGTCAAGTAGACTGAACATCCGAGCCATGATACTTTTTCTTGAATCAGAATAAGATTTTCAGGCTACTGCTTTATCCAGAGTGCGGCTGCAAAGGCGCCCGAATCGAGTCCGGCTGCGTATCCTTTTTTTTCGATCTCTACTGCTTTATCAGGCTCAGCATTATCGGAAAAGTGTATGGCTGTTCCTGTAATGCACTTGAAAGGAAGAAGCCCTGCGAGTTCATCGGGCGAGCGGAAAATCGCATGCATGAATATGCCGCCTTCTTTCTCTGCGTCTTTCTTTCTTTTTTCAGCCCACGGGCTAAGGCTGTTGAGCGTTGCTGCAACAATGGCCCCTCCAGGTTTTGTAACCCTTTCAAGTTCGCTTAAGGCAAGGGCTGCGTCTTTGATGAATTCGATTGCAGTAATCGTCACCGTCTTGTCGAAGGTGCAGTCTTTAAAAGGCAGTTTCAGCATATCCGCGCAGACACATTTGAATGAGTTTCCGGTTTTGCGCAAGGCCTTTTTCAGCATCGGTCTTGATATGTCAAGACCAGTGATTGATGCTCCTTTGTTGATTATGTCAGATGTGAATATCCCGGTCCCGCAGCCGGCATCGAGAATATGCTCGCCTCTTTGAGGTTTGAGCATCTTGAGGATAAGGTCTAACTCGAACTCTTTGATCAGTTTTCCCAGAGGTGTTGAAAACCAGTTTTCGTAATCATCGGGCCAATTGTCGAAGAGTTCGGGCATATCTTATTTGCCGGGCTACATCATGGTCACGCGCCACAGAAGGCCCATGGCGGGAATTATGAACCACAGCGATTTGACATAGACCAGATAAAGCCTGCTGTCGAAGATTATATGATCGTTGTAGATGTCTATTCCTTTGGCCAGGAAGAAGAGCGAGGGCAGAAGCCCGTATGCAAGAGCTGGCGTGAGTTTCAGCGGAAATCCCAGGAACAGGATCAGGGCAAGGCCCATGATAGTATATTCCATGACCATTATGCCGCGGGTTTCGCTGATGTATCTGGCAAGGCTGAGACGCCCCATGATGGCGTCCCGTTCCATGTTCTTGAGTCCTACGAGAATATCGGACCCCAGATACTGAACAGATGCAAATATCGTCAGAAGAAGAATGCCCGGTTTTGCAGGTGCAGCCATCATGCTTAACGGGACGATTATGGAGACCAGAAGAAAGAGCACCAGACCGTAGATGCTCCTCATGTAATCCTTGATCCTTATGGTGCTGAGGATGGGTCTTAAGAGGGAAACGCCCGCTGCAAGTATTCCGGCGGCGAAACCGGAGCCTATTATGGATACCGATATGGCCAGGCCCGTGCATATGCTCCACCTTATGAACATGTTGAAATCCCACTTGAAGTCAAGGGTGGCGAATGCGAGGAAGAAAACGGTCAGGAAAATATCCCATTTATAATTAAGGTCACAGAACACCAGGGCGGCCATTGCTATGCCCACGGCGCCCAGAGAGGTTGCAAAAGGTGTTTTGGCAATCAGGTTGAGCGTCTTGTTTTTTATGCCGGAGGACTTGTCGATCGTTCGGAGGTTCTCAATGCATTCCTCTATTACCCATTGAGGGGTTGAAGCACCTGCAATGATAGCCACGTTGTGCATATCGTGCGTATCCAGGTTCTTGAGCATTTCAGAGCTTTCCACTCTTATAACGTGGCGGTTCTGCTTCTGAGCGAGTTCCGCAAGCCTTTTCGTGTTTGCGGAATTTCTGCCGCCTATGACGATAAACGTATCGTGGTCTTTTGAAAGGTCTTCGACCTCCTTCTGCCTGTCCACTGTCGAACGGCAGATGGTATCGTTTATGTCGAGGACCTCGGCCCGGTCCTTGAGGACTTTAAGTATCTCTTTGTAAAGGGCGACATCGAATGTTGTCTGGGCAACGACAGCCAGCCGTTTCACAGCAGGGACGGCCTTCGCGTCCTCCAGGCTCTGTACGGGTATGCCTTTCCCGCCGGCAACTCCCAGATGGGCCTCCATCTCTGGGTGATCCCTGTCGCCGACGATTACTATGGCATCGGCGTTTTTTGCAGCCTTTTTGATGATTGCATGTACCTTGAGCACCATGGGGCAGGTGGCGTCGATTACCCGCACACCGCGCTCTTTCAGGACGCCTTTTTTTTCAGGAGAGATGCCGTGAGCACGGATAATCGCTATATCACCGGATTTGAGCTTCGGGTCGAGTATGTCATTGACGATGCCTATGCCCCTTCTGGAGATGGCGTCAATGACCTGAGGATTATGAATTATCGGGCCAACAGTAAATATTCTAGCTCCCGGATTTTTCTGCCTGATCTTGAAGGTTACATCAATAGCCCTTCTTACACCGAAGCAGAACCCGGCATGCCTGGCAATTGTAATTTTCATCCATCATTTCCCAAAAGTGCAGTAAATTAAATATTCCTGGTTGCCCTTTGCACCTTTAACAGGAGAAGGGATCACACCAAGGGGTATAAGATTGATTGAATAAAGAAATTCTTTAATATTTTCAACAACAGAAATTATCGTGCCTTCATCTTTTACGATACCTTTTTTTGTCATGCCTTTCCCCGCCTCGAACTGCGGTTTTATGAGCGCTACAATCTCTGACGGCTTTTTGAGGATATCAAGGATTGGCGGAATTACGAGTTTCAGAGAAATGAAAGAGACGTCAAAGACCGCAACATCACACGGTTCTGGAATTACGGCCTGATCGATTGTCCTTGCATTGATCTCTTCCAGGCAGATGACTCGCGGGTCGTTTCTTAGCCTGTAATGAAGCTGTGAATGGCCGACATCCACAGCATAGACCCTGGCTGCGCCCCTTTGGAGCATCAGGTCTGTAAATCCCCCTGTTGATGCACCGACATCCACGGCCACCTTGCCTTTGAAGTCGATTGAAAATGCATCCGCGGCCGCCTCAAGCTTATACCCGGCCCGGCTTACATAGGGGCAGCCCTTTTTTATAGTTATTGCCGCATCTGAATTTACGGGAGTGCCTGCCTTGGTAATTACTTTCCCGTCAACAAGGACCTGTCCGGCCATGACAAGCGCAAGCGCCCTGGCCCTCGATTCCGCAAGGCCGCGTTCTGCAAGGATTTTATCAAGCCTTTCCTTCATCCCTTAAGATATCGGTTATTGCAGAACTGATTCCATTGGCATCCATGCCCAGACAGGCTCTGATGTCGGGAGTTTTCCCGTGTTCTACAAATCTGTCAGGGATACCTATGAGCCTGTATTTGAGGGGAAAGCCTATTCCCGAAAGGCATTCAAGGACAGCGGAACCTGCGCCGCCTGTAATTGTCCCGTCTTCTATGACGATAAATTTTCCGCTGCATTTAATGACCGTGTCCCTTACAAGATCTTCATCAAGAGGCTTGACGCTTCTTAAATCCACAACACAGGCGTCAAGGGATTCCACCGCTTTAAGGGCTTCGTAAATGAGCGGCCCTGTGCAGAAGACCGCCACTTCCTTTCCGTCTTTAATGATTTCAGCCCGGCCTGGGACAAAGCCTTTGAATTCAATCGGGTCGGATATCGAGGTGTCTCTTGGGTAGCGTATCGCCACAGGTCCGTTCATATTAAATGCATATGTAAGCATTTCTTTCAGTATGATCTGGTCCCTTGGCACTAGGATTACGATATTGGGTATGTCTCTCATGAATGCCATGTCATAGGCGCCGTTGTGTGTCGGTCCGTCCTGGCCTACTATACCGGCCCTGTCTATTGCGAATATGACGGGAAGATTCTGCAGGGCTACGTCATGGATGATCTCATCATAGGCCCTCTGGAAGAATGTCGAATATATGGCCACAACCGGCCTGAGCCCGTACATTGCCATTCCGGCCGCCATGGTCACCGCATGGCCCTCGGCTATGCCCACATCGAAAAAACGTTCCGGGAACTCCGAGGCAAACGCGTCGAGGCCTGTTCCTTTTTTCATTGCGGCGGTTATTGCAACTATCCGGTCATCCTCTTTCGCAAGTTCGACAAGAGTTTCGCCGAAAACATCCGAATACGATGGGAACTGGGCTTTCGCTTTCGATTCGCCGTTAAGTTTATGGAATTTTCCTATGCCGTGAAAGTCTTCGGGATTAAGGTATGCAGGTCCGTAGCCATAGCCTTTTTTGGTTATTACATGCATGAAGACTGGGCCATCGATATTGGAGATATTGTCAAAGGCCTCTACCAGGTGAGCCATGTTGTGGCCGTCGATCGGGCCGATATACCTGAAGCCGATCTGTTCAAAGAGCGTTCCGCCGGAAGACACGACACCCTTGAGATTGCCCTCTATATGCTTGCCCATTTTATACAGGCGTTTACCGATAAAAGGCATGCCGAACATTGTTGTCTTGATCCTTTCCTTGACGCTGCGGACCTTTCTGGAGGTCATAAGCCTGCTTAGATAATCTGCCAGGGCGCCCACCCTCGTTGATATGAACATTTCGTTATCGTTCAGGATGACAAGCATATTAAGCTGCTGCATGCCAACGAAGTTGAGTCCCTCAAAGGTGAGGCCGTTTGACAGCGATCCGTCTCCGATAACAGCTATTACTCGATTTTTGATTCCCTGTTTCTTGAATGCCTCGCTTATGCCGCTTGCAGCTGAAATGGCGTTTCCCGCATGGCCTGAGATGAATGAGTCATAACCGCTCTCCGAGGGGTTGATGAACGGGCTCAGCCCGCCGGTTTGCCTTAACTCTGAAAATTTATCCTTTCTTCCTGTTATTATCTTGTGGGCATAGCTCTGATGGCCTACATCCCAGACAATCCTGTCCTGAGGCGTATTGAACACGTAATGAAGCGCCAGTATGAGATCGACTGCGCCGAGGCTTGATGCAAGGTGACCTCCCGTCTCGCTGACATTATTTATGATGAACTCCCGCACTTCCTTTGCAAGCAGTTCGAGTTCGGCTGTTGACAGGCCTTTCAGATCGTTCGGATTTGCAATTTTATCAAGCAGACCCATTTTCTAGTTCACCCTTTTAAGCATATCAAATGCGATGTTTTCCAGATGGATTGCCTTTAATCTTTTGATGGCGTCAAGTGCAGTTTCCGTTTGCTCCCGGGCCCATTCCCTGGCGCCGTCGATTCCAAGCGCCTTGACGATCGTGGCCTTCTCCTGAAGGATGTCTTTGCCCGTTGTCTTCCCCATGCTGGCGGAATCAGAAATTATATCAAGTATATCGTCAATGGCCTGAAAAGCCAGCCCCAGGTGTCTCCCGTATGTCTTCATTGCATCAAGGGTATCATCGTTAGCCGAGGCTATTCTTGCTCCGGTATAGGTGGAGAGTTCAAAGAGCCGCGAGGTCTTTCTCAGATAAATTCCGGTTATTCCGTTCAAATCGATTGTCTTTTTCTCAGCCATTATGTCGTCATATTCGCCTTTTATGAGACCGTCCAGTCCGCATGAATCTGCTATCGCGCGGATTATATCAGATATTGTACAGGCATCAAGATTCGATCCGGCAACGATCGATAACGCCTCGAATATCAATGCGTCGCCGGCCAGTATGGCGGTTGCCTCACCGAATGTCTTATGGCAGGTGGGTCTTCCCCTCCTGAGGTCATCGTTGTCGATTGCAGGCAGGTCGTCATGAATAAGGCTGAAGGTATGTATCATTTCAATTGCAAGACATGCCGGCAGCGTATCGGCGGGATTTCCGCCGCATGCTTCTGCCGATAGCATGACGATTACGGGCCTGAGCCTCTTGCCGCCGGCGGAAAGGCTGTATGTGCATGCGATGCTGAGACCATCCGAGTTGTCTGCACTTTTTATATAGGAATTGAGGTAATCCTCAAACAGGACCTTATAAGATTCAATCTTGCCAGATGTATCCAAATGATACCTCCCGGGAAACTGCCATATCACGCAAAATGGCTTTCTTCAAGGATTGCCTTGTACGGGACTGTCTTCAATTATCCCGGATTCGCTGTCGTTCCCGGCAGAGGAAAGCTCCTTTAATAACCCCATTATCGTTTTTACATAATAGTCGTGGTGATTATAATTCCAGACGGCATTTTTACGGCTGGTCTCATCCACATTCCAGCCTGCTTTGTTAAGATAGTTTGCGATGCTTGCTATTGCATCCTCCATCTCGAAAGGATCCCTGATGCCGTCCGAATTGCCGTCTTTAAAATAATTGACCACGCTTGAGGGGATGAACTGGGCGGGTCCTATTGCGCCTGCATATGATCCCTTGAATTCAAGAGGGTCCATGTCGATTTCATCTGAGAGCGTCATGATTTCCTTAATCTCCCTTAATGCCCACTCGCCTTTTGTTATTGCTGTCATTCTCGTCCGGTCAGTGTCGATTCCGGGGTAGCGCTCCCTGTTTCTCTGAATGAATTCTTCAAGAAAATCGGGATCGATGCATGCCGCAAGATTCAGGTAGGCATTAAAGACATGATATCTCTCATAGTCTCTGCCCAGCTTGGATTCTATAATAAGTATGGCTGTTATCGCCTCGGCCGGGACATGGTATTCAGCCTCGATAAGTGTGAACGTGTCTCTTCTGTCCTTGATAAACTGCCTGCCAAGGTCGATATATTTCTGATCAACATTGCCCGGCAGCTTTTTTTTGTCCCCGGTCTTGGCAGGCTGTGCAGGTATGGGCTGCGGGTTTGCTGCCGCGTTGTTCCTGGGTTTATCCCCTGGACTTGGTTCGTAAAGGTTCTGGATAAGAATGGAGTTATTGTACGCAATCCTTGGATCGACAAGAATTTGTTCGGACATGGATGGTTCAATGCCTTTTTCAAGGAGCAGAAGTCTCAGAAAATTCCTGTCAAGAAAGTCCCCGGCATGAATTGTGACCGAGGTCAGCATTACCATGACAGCTGCAAATGCAATCATCCGGCAGTTCATTTTCAACTCCATAAAATAATAATATACCGTGTTCATCGTTTCCACAAGCGCTGACAAGCGGCTTCTATTGTCTTGACTTGAGGCTTGGGGAATGGATAAAGGGACTGTAATGAAACGCATATTGATCGCCAACAGAGGGGAAGTCGCCCTCAGGATAATCAGAACGGCCAGAGAACTTGGTCTTGAGACCATAGTCGTTTTCTCTGAGGCGGACAGGAACATGGACTATCTTAACCTTGCAGACGAACGCGTCCAGATAGGCCCTGCATATCCTGCAAAAAGCTATCTGAACATGGATGCCGTTATTGCCGCGGCAATAACCTGGAAAGCAAATGCAATACATCCGGGATATGGATTCTTGTCCGAAAATCCGATTTTTGCAGCCAAATGCGAAGAGAATGGAATAGCATTCATCGGTCCGTCAAGTACCGTCTTAAGGACTATCGGAAACAAATCAAGGACAAAGGAAGTGGCTTTTTCCCTCGGTATACCGACTATTCCGGGCTCAGGCGGGTTTGCCACAACGGTTGAACAGGCAATTTTCATGGCAAAGGAAACGGGTTATCCCGTAATTTTAAAGTCCCTTTACGGCGGCGGCGGCAGGGGCATGAAGGTGGCTAACGATGAAGAGCAGCTTATACAGCATTTCGACAATGTCAGCAGCGAGGCCAATGCCGCGTTTGGAAGAAGCGAGATCTATATCGAGCGGTACATAGACTGCCCGAGACACCTCGAGGTGCAGGTTGCATCCGATTCCCATGGAAACATACGCATACTTGGAGACAGGGAGTGTTCAATACAGAGAAGGCATCAGAAGATTATCGAGGAAGGTCCTATTCCGTTTATAGATGAATCTGCAAGAAAGGACCTGTGGTTGTGGGCAAGAAAAATCATGGGTGCGCTTGAATTCGAGGGACTGGGCACTGTGGAGTTTCTGATGGACAAGGAAGGCAATTCCTATTTCCTTGAGATAAACGGAAGACTTCAGGTTGAACATCCGGTAACGGAGATGCTTACAGGGCTGGACATAGTGAGAGAACAGATACTTATTTCCGTAGGATCGGAAATCAGCGAGGATATGCCTGTACAGACGGGCCATGCCATTGAATGCAGGCTTAATTCTGAGAATCCGGCCATGAATTTCATTCCTACGACAGGTACGATAAACAGGCTCAGACTTCCGGGCGGGCCCGGCGTAAGGGTGGATACACATATTTACAGGGGCTGTGAGATAAGCCCTTATTATGATTCTCTTCTGGCCAAGCTTGTCGCCCATAATTCGAGCAGGAAGGGTGCGCTTACAAAAATGCTGAGGATGCTGGAAGAGACCTATGTGGAGGGTGTGGAAACCAACAAGGACCTTCTGATAAAACTTGTAGCCAATGAAAAATTCCAGGAAACAGGCGGCGATACTTCACTGGTAAAGGAAGTGCTGTCACGTTAGGGCCGGTAATTCATGCATCCTGAAAGAATCCTTACTACGGTATGCAGCATCACTTTTGTTGTCATGCTGGGCATAGGCATAGTCATACCGCTTTTGCCTTCATATGCCCAGAACATGGGAGCGAGCGCGACTGAAATAGGGCTCATATTCTCGAGCTTTGCACTTGCGAGGGCCATATCGAATCCATTTGCCGGAGCTATAGCCGACAGGATGAACATGAAACCGCTCATGCTCACAGGCATACTCGCTTACACACTGCTCTCGTTCACCTATGTTATTGCGAGCAGACCATTTCATCTGGTCCTGATAAGGACATTTCACGGTATGGCGTCGGCATTCGTCATCCCACTTGCATTCACTTATGCGGCGAATATTTCCCGTGAAGGCGAAGAAGGTCTCTTTATGGGAACGATAAACATGGGATTGTTTTTCGGTATGGGGGCTGGCCCTCTGATAGGCGGTCTCATTAAGGACAGGTTTGGCCTCAACGCTGCATTCTATTCACTCTCAGGGCTATCGGGTCTGGCTATGATTGTGGCTATATTCATGCTTCCTTCGATGCGGCGGGTCTATTCAAGGGAAAAACCGGCTGTTCTTAAAAGTATTCTGAAAGACCCGGTAATGCTGGGGCTGCTTCTATTCAGGGTCATAAACGCGCTGGGAAGCGGGAGTCTCATGGTCTTTGTTCCGCTCCTCGCCAGAAATTATGGTATGTCTTCCACAATGATAGGCATGCTAATATCGGCTAATATCTTTCTTACAGGCATCCTGCAGAGGCCGATAGGCAGGATTTCGAAAAAGGAGAACAGCCTCTTCATGATCGTGGCAGGATCGGTCATAAGTGCAGTGACCCTGGCCTGTCTGCCGTTCGGCAAGGGGATTGTCGAATACTTTATCCTGAGCTGTGTGATGGGATTCGGAAGCGCCGTCTCGATACCGGCATCATCGATTCTCATGGTTGAGCATGGGAAGCAGGTCGGCATGTCGACAACCATGGGCATTTTTGACACAGCAATGAGCACAGGGATGATCCTCGGACCGCTTTTCTCCGGAGTGATCATGGACTTCATGGGGATCGCCTGGGTGTTCTATGCAGGCGGCATTATCTGTCTGGCAGGTACGGCGGTTTTCTGGGGGCTTGCTAGGAGAGGAAGCGTGCAAGCTCATCCCTGCTGAATTCCGGCAGAGGTTCTTTCCCGCCTCTTCTGATGATGGTCAGACCCGATACTGTTACACGTCCTATCATGGCCCCGCTGATCCCTTCAGAGTTCCATGCATCAAGTATCGTCTGTGCCTTTTCAGGGGGGCAGCAAGCGAGAAGGGAACCTGAAGATATTGCTCCGAGAGGATCAATTCCCAGCCTTTCAAACATGTCACCTGCAATATCAAGGACAGGGATACTGTTCAAATCAACTTCAACCCCTGAACCTGATGCCCTTGCGAGTTCCATCAGGCCTGTCGCCACGCCGCCTTCTGTCGGGTCATGCAGGGCGGAGGCGCCGAGCTTTGCTGCAATGCGGGCTTCCTTCATAATACTTATGCCCGGGTCATGAATCAGGTTTCTGGCCCTGTTCAGCGTTTTTTCATCGAGCCCGAGCTTGTCAGGCATCTGCCGTGCTAAAATCGAAACAGCTTCAATCGGGATTGCCTTTGAAAGAAGTATTGCATCACCGGGATTAGCCCGGGATGCACCCAATGGTTCTCCATCAAGAGTACCGACCATGAATCCTACGGCAAGAGGCCTGTTGATGCCGAATGTTATCTCGGTGTGTCCGCCGAGCAGGGTAATATCAGAAGATTTGCATGCTGTTTTCAGCTCTTCAAAGAGTTTTTCAACTTCCGGCTCCGTTATGCCTTCTGGGAGAAGAATTGTGGCAAGCAGATATCCGGGTATTCCTCCCATGCAGGCTATATCATTTGAATTTACAGTGATCAGGTAAGAGAAGATATCCTCGCTCAGGAACGTTATGGGGTCGGTCTTGAAAATAAGTCTGGTTCCACCGAAATCTACAACCGCAGCATCTTCGCCGATTCCCGGACCAACGATTACGTCATTACCATATCGAGGCAGCGATTTAATAAGCCTTTCAAGAAGCTGGGCAGGCAATTTTCCGGTAGGCAGCCCCTGTCCTTTCATCCCGATTTGCCTTCTATATAAGCATAAGCATTGTGGTTATGTATGCTTTCCATGTTTTCGGCCTCAACTGAAAACCAGTCGAATTCAGGCCGTTTTGAGAGCTCGGCGGCGGCCTGTCTGACGACATCTTCCACAAACATGGGGTTGTCATATGCATATTCGGTAAGGTATTTTTCATCGGGTCTTTTTAATACTGAATAAACAGGGCTCGACCCGCAATTTTCGATGAGTTCAATCAGATCTTCCAGCCAGAAGAACCTGTTGTACTTTACGACGGCACAGATTATGCCTCGCTGGGAGTGAGCGCTGTTCACGCTGATCTCTTTTGAACAGGGGCAAAGCGTTTGAACCGGGACCTTGACGCCTACGCGGAAATCTTTTGCTTCACCCACGGAACCGATGAGGGAACATTTGTATCCCATCAGTCCCTGAACTTTACTGACAGGTGCCTCCTTCTCGATGAAATAGGGAAACTCGATTTCCATGTGTGCACTCTCGGCCTCCAGGGCGGACCTGATCTCGAGGAGGATATGCTCAAACCTGTTGATGTGTATCTCCTCGTGATATTCATTGAGCACTTCGATAAACCTGCTCATATGAGTACCCTTGAATTCGACAGGCAGGTCCACATATAGATTTATCGAAGCCACTGTATGCTGGCTTCCCCTTTTTTTGTCTTTCACTACAATAGGATACCTGATGTCCTTGACGCCGACCTTATGGATGTATAGAGGGTTTTCCGGTTTCTGCCTCTGAACGTCTTTCATGATTGTCCTTCACTGTAACTGGCCGAGCAGTTGTCATTCTCCCAAACTTCTACTTCAAAGAGCTTTGCCGGTTCTTTTATCATGGGGCCAAGCTTAAGGAATATATATCTGGCAATATTTTCAGCCGAGGGATTCTCTGCCGTGAATTCAGGAAGATCATTCAATAGCCTGTGGTCGAGCGGATTAAGACAATTCTTGAGCGCCAGTTTGACATCGCGGAAATCCGCAACGATACCTATTTCATTCAAGTCATTTGAAAGGATGGTCACTTCGATCCTGTAATTATGGCCGTGAAGCCTTTCACAGTCCCCCTGGTAACCCCTTAACATATGGGCAGAACTGAAACTGTCCCTTAGCTTTATTTTGAACATGATTTTCTCATAATATAAGCATGTTCTTTGTGCAATCACTATAAAATGACGATGGCGTGTTGCAGGAATTGGCCTGCAGGAATATTTTATCTGGAATCAACAACCTTGAACGCAGTGTATTTTTGGTATAACTCCATATTTAAATCGAATTGAAAGGGGCTCTGTCAGGCTGATGCCGTCAATTGAATTTCCGGATACACATTTGTTAAGGCAACTGGCAGGGGATAGTTGCGCCCATTTGAAAATTATCGAAGACAACACAGGCGCAAAATGCTCCATGAAGGGCACTGCGATTGAGTTTTCAGGTGAGAAGCATGAGGTGGACCTTGTCAGGCATGTACTCAATGACCTTTACAAAATCCTGCAGGAAGGACTGCCCCTCTATCCGTCGGATATTTTCTATGCGGTAAGAATGCTTTCGAAAAACCGGAATCTCAATCTCAAGGATGTTTTCATGGATTCCATATACATCTCGTCGTCAAAGAAGGTCATAATACCGAAAAGTCTTCAGCAGAAAATTTATATCGATTCAATCAGGGAAAATGATATCGTATTCGGAATAGGTCCTGCCGGAACCGGCAAGACATACCTTGCAATGGCTATGGCGATTACATTTCTGCTTAAAAAAAAGGTCGAGCGGATAGTTCTGACAAGGCCTGCAGTGGAAGCTGGAGAAAGGCTGGGTTTTCTGCCAGGCGATCTTGAACAGAAGGTGAACCCGTATCTGAGGCCTCTGTATGATGCGCTTTACGACATGCTTGATCATGATTATGTGTTAAAGCTGCTTGCCCGCGATTCAATTGAAGTCGCCCCGCTTGCGTTCATGAGAGGACGCACCCTTAATGATGCATTCATAATACTGGATGAGGCTCAGAATACCACATCGGAACAGATGAAGATGTTTCTGACCAGGCTGGGATTCAATTCAAAGGCGGTAATTACGGGTGATATCACGCAGACAGATCTTCCTTTGACGACCAGATCCGGGCTTGTCGAAGCTTCTGGCATATTGAAAAACATAAAGGATATCGGTTTTATTTATTTTACCGAGGATGATGTGGTAAGGCATAAACTGGTTTCAAAAATCATCAGAGCTTATGAGAGGGCCAATACATGAATATAATTGATGTACAGGACATCCAGGATAATCTGGCAATCGATCCGGCTATTGTTGAAAAAAATGCTGACAGGATATTAAAGATGCTGGGCAAAAAAAACTGTGAGCTGTCTCTGGTCTTGTGTGATGACCGTTATATAAGAAGGCTCAATAAGCAATATCTGGGAAAGGACAAGCCGACTAATGTAATCTCCTTCCCCCAGCAGGAAGGCGAGGGCATAGAAGGGAATCACCTTGGAGACATAGTGATTTCAGCCCAGAGGGCTTCTTCCGAGGCTGGCAAATCGGGTATTACATTCGAGGAAAGGCTTCTCCAGCTTATCGTTCACGGCATATGCCATCTATGCGGATATGATCATGAAGATGTGAGCTTAGATAAGGCTCAACAGATGGAAAAAAAGGAGCTGGAACTGCTTGAAAAACTTGCAGAAAAGCCTGTTTAGAAGGTGCTTGAACATATTGGAAAAAAGGCTTGCCATGCCTACCTCGCTTTGCTATAGGGCAGATTCACGGGGCGTGGCGCAGGCTGGCTAGCGCACCTGCCTTGGGAGCAGGGGGTCGGAGGTTCAAATCCTCTCGCCCCGACCAGAGAAGGGTTTGCGCCTGTAGCTCAGTTGGATAGAGCAACGGACTTCTAATCCGTAGGTCAGAGGTTCGAATCCTCTCAGGCGCGTTAATGAGCGGTTATACGGATTGTGGTGAGTGTAGCTCAGTTGGTAGAGCACAGGATTGTGGCTCCTGTGGCCGTGGGTTCGAGCCCCATCACTCACCCCAGAGTGATAAAGTGGGCGCCCGTAGCTCAGTCGGATAGAGCGTCGGACTTCGAATCCGCAGGTCGGGCGTTCGAGTCGCCCCGGGCGTACCAGGAAACAAGGTTTCGGGTCATTAGCTCAATGGTAGAGCAGCGGACTCTTAATCCGGAGGTTGAAGGTTCGAGTCCTTCATGACCCACCAATTATAACAATGGGTTACAATCGACGAGATTGTAACCCTTTTTCTTTATCCTGAGCTCATCTCCATAATCTCTGCATATTTTCAAAATGGATGTCATCTTCGTTTGCCACCATGTCATGGCGTATCTTCTTTATGTCGTTGCTGATTGCCAGATTGTCACAGGAAGAAATAGGAAAGGGGAGCCATTTTGTCATTGTGGCAGCCGCCACCAGGTATGCAAATTGAATTAACTAATAATAACAACAAGATACACTCACTTTCAAATTTGGCACAGTCGTTGCTGCACTATATTCAGTAAAACAAAAAGAAAGGAGAAGCGAGATGGTCACATTGTGGATAGTAATCGGATGCTTATTTGTAACAGGAATCGGAGTCAGGTTCACATACAAGGTTCTTGGTCTCAAGCCGGCTGAAGCTGCTGCAGTATATGCGCTTATTATCATGCTGGTTGCAGTAAACACGGCCCCGGTAAGAGAAATGATCGCGCTTCTTTTCTAAGGATAAAAAAAGAGGGTGTCATGAAAAACACTAAAATGGAAAAGATCCCGAGGGAACTGATGCAGAAGATAACGAGGATAAGCGCACACGGTCTGGTGCTTGTAATAGTTACCTTCCTGGGGCTTTATCTTGGGATGTACATTGATAAGGTAACAGGACTGGCACCCAACTTCACTTTCCTTTTTCTTGTTGCCGGTATTATCCTGGGCTTCAAAGGCTTCATTCAGGAGACAATTACGGAAAGGAGGGCAAAAAGATGATATTCACAGCAATAGGAATAGCTGCTTTTCTGGCTGTCACAGTAAGGTTTGCTTTCAAGGCCCACACCATGAAAGACAGCGTCCAGCATCATAAAGCATAGCTGCCTTAATCTGATCGCCGGTTTCAAAGATGATTCTGGTTGCTATTTCTGCTTAAGCTTGTCAATATCCTGTGTCTTCAGCCATTCCATTGTAATCTTAAATCCTTCTCTAAATGATGTTTTCGGCTTCCATCCCAGTTCATCTTCAGCCTTATGCGTTGAAAATTTTAACCTGGATCCAAGATTTTTTACGGAATAGGTGGTTAAAAGCGGCCTTTTTGATCTCTTCAGAAATTTATAGCTGGCTTCCATTGCCATTGCTGCAGCGTATGCCACAGGATATGACAGTCTTTTTTCAACCAGTTCAACATTCATAGCCGAGGCTATCCCCCTGCAGAAGTCTTCAAGTGTTGTTAATTCTCCGTCATGAACGAGGTATCCCTGGCCTATCGATTTGTCGTTGGTCGATATCAGCATCAAAAGATCAACCAGATTGCCGATATAGGTAGGCCAGCAGATTGTTCCATATTGCCAGAATACCATGTCTTTCTTTATTATGGCGTCTGCAAGCAATGGGACAAATGTCGTATCCCTCGGTCCGTAAACCCACAAAGGATATACGGTGGAAACAGCAAGCCCCTTTTCCCTGTGATATCTCCAGGCTACTTCTTCTGCCATAATCTTCGTATCGGGATAAGGTTCATTCCATTTTTCCAGTGGCAGGCTCTCGTTGATAACGGTATCTTCTCTGCGGCCAAAAACATCATTGGTGCTGGTCCAGATAAATCGTTTGATTCCTGCAGCCACTGATGCCCGGCATATATTCTCCATGCCCTCGACATTTACCTTGTAAAACAGTTCATAAGGAGCCCAATCGCTCACTACACCTGCGGAATGGAATACCAGTTCCATTCCTTCACAGGCTTTAATAACAGAATCATAGTCGGATATATCTCCGTATGCTATTTCCACCCGTCCCTTAAGCTTATCAATTCCAACTGATGTACGGCGGGCAAGTATTCTTACGGAATCCCCTCTTTCGATGCACGCATCAAGAATATGACTTCCAATAAAACCTGTAGCTCCCGTAATAAGTGTTTTCATAGCGACAAATACCTCGTTTCTTTTTTGATTCTTTTTATCGTTCTTGAATACTTCTCATCAGGCCATCCCAGCGCTATAACCGCCTGGACAGTTTCTTCCTTGCATATGTGCAATAACTTTTTTATTTTTCCGTCATGTCTCATGGCTTCCACGGCAAATCCTATGTAGCATGTTCCAAGTCCCATCGCATGGGCGGTAAGCATTATGTTTTGTGCGGCAATGGCGGCGTCTTCTACCGGAGTTGTGGCGTCTTTTCCTGTAGTGATTATTATCAGTGCCTGAGCTCCATGGAAAAATATGTCCCGCCCGGTTTTCTTTCTTTCATCAAGTCGTGTTCTGATGAATTCAAAATAATCACGGTGATAATCAGCCAGATCTTTTACGGCAAATCTCAAGGGTGCTATCCGGGAAAGGAGGTTGAGCTGTCTGTAAAATCCTGAAACAAAACCGCATAACTTGTCAACGTCATCTCCTGTAAGTACACTGTACTGGTTGGACTGTGCATTTGAACCGGTAGGACCGGTTTGAGCCGCTGAAATCAGATCTTCAATGATCTCTCGTGATATGGGACTTTTTTTATAGTTCCTGCATGCCCTTCTGCTTGCCATGAGCTTTAAAAGGGCGGACGTGTCAAATGTTCCCGGTTTGAGCCATGTATCGTCAACTTTTAATGTCTTGTAATCAACCGGCGAAAGGCAGGTGACTTTTATTGCCCCGAAAGGGCAGGCTGCCTGGCAATGCCCGCAATGAGATGATTCTTGGCCTGTAATACTCGCTTTTCCGTCAATCACCGTGATGGAGTTGTATTCGCAGACATTTACACACATTCCGCAGCCATTGCATTTTTCTTTATCTATAACCGTGTATATCTTAGTGTCCATTTGGCCTTCCTATGAATAATGCATCAATTTATTTCAGGTAATCTAATCCTTTAGGATGAAATCAGGTTGTTGTCAAACCCATCCTTTTTATCAAATTTTAGGGTTAGCGTTTCTGAAATGTGTCTTTCAATATACACATTTATAACTGATTACATATTGTGTGTAAAAAGTATTGCCTCATGTTTGACAACAATCGTAATTTTGTGTATGAAGATAATAAGCTATAGCGCTACCTAAAAAGTGCTATAGACCTCCTTTTTTAAGCCCACTACTATCTAAGATCGAGTGGGCTGATTTTTTTATGTGAATAAAATCGGTAGTGTCGTGAATATGGGCATTCCTGAAACAGGAACTTACATCCTTATACTGCAACGGACTCTTAATGAGGGTTACAGCTATGTCAGCAGCCGAATTTTTCCTTTACTTTCTTGAATGCCCCGTCAGCTATGTTCAACGCGTCATTAATATCTTTTTCAGTATGTGCAGCGCTCAAGAACATATTGTGATGCCACAAAATCATAAGACCATTTTTATTGCATTCTCTTACAAAATACTGGCTGCGTTTAAAATTCTTTTCGTTTGTAAAAATAATATATGGCATTGATACATGACCGGTCACTGCAAACTGCAGTCCGTATGTCGCAGCAAGGCTTTCCATTCCATCCTTGAATTGTTGACCTCTGAGGGTGCAGATGCCAGCCGCATCTATCTTTTTCATTTTGTTAATGCAGGCTATTGCCGCCGCCATTTCCGGACTGTTGAAAAAAAATGATCCTGTCATGAATGATTTTGAAGCAGATACCTTGAGGTGTTTCTTGCCTACGACCATCGATATGGGATAGCCGTTGGCTATCGCCTTTCCAAAGGTCTGAATATCCGGCTCCACGCCAAAATAATGTGCGGCGCCTTTGATATCGAGCCTCCAACCGCTTCGCACATCATCGGCAATAAGTATAATTCCATTTTCATCGCAGAGTTTGCGAAGGCCTGGCCAGTAGTCACTGCCGGGCAGCAAATTGGCTTCAAACGTTGGTGTATGGGTCGGAGTCATCATAATTGCCGCTATTTCGCCTTTGTGCTGCTCAACTACTCTGCGGGTGTCTTCAAGGTTGCCCCATTCGGTCATCAATATTTCGCTTCGGTCTGTAGGAGTATTTCCGTAATGATTTGTACCCGCCCATGTCTGTGCGCCGTGGTAAACACCATTTCCGAGGAGTATCTTGTTCCGCCTTGTGTGTCCGCGTGCGATATTAATAGCCCAGCTTGTGGTATCGGCACCGTTCTTGGTAAAATAAACCCAGTCGGCGGCATTGATTGTTTCGCAAACCAGTTCGGCCAGCTCGACCATCTTTGTAGATGGAGGGAAGGTGCTCGTGCCTTTTTTTGCCTGTTTTGCAAAGGCGGCATCAACATCGGGATCTGCATAACCAAGGATCATGGGACCGTAGGCGCTTACAAAATCAAGATACTCATTGCCGTCTACATCCCTGATTCTCACTCCTTTGGCGCTGTCGGTATAACAAGGGAAATCTCCAGGGGATGTCAATGCCGGACTGAAATGACCGTATATGCCCTGAGGGATTCGTTCTGCAGCACGTTTGAACCATTCTATCGATTTATCATGACTGTATGACATAACTGCCTCCTACTGAAGATATAAACCGACTTTATCAAGGTACGAATTTACAACATCACCCATGTGGAGATTACCGGAAAGCACCATGTCGCCAAGGGTGATTGATACCATCAGATCAACCTTATCGTCAGCTACCTGAAGGAAAAAGTCCTCATCGATAAATTCCATGAGAAGATCAAAATCATCTGCATTACCGTTTCTTCCCACAACATCATTGCTGCCCGAGAAAAGAATGTTGACTGCATCTCCGTTTTTGATTCTGAGTTCTGCAATACCGTTTAATGTTGATGCCGTTGCCCTGGATTCAGGTTCATTGTTGCATATGGCTGCTATTGTTTTGGCAATGGTGTTAAGCAACAGTTTAGCCTTAAGCTTTTTGGGAGGATTCGGACCCTTAAGGATTGTATCAAGACGGTCTCCGAGTTTCATGAACGTCAAAAGCCCGGAAACTTTTGGAAGACTCCAGGGCATTATAATGGGGATCGGAATTCCAAAGCCTTTTTTCGAAAGCATGTTTGTCATCAATCTTGCGATTGGGAAAAACATGATGATATCTGGATTTCCAACCTTGCCTGACACAACTTTGATCTGGGAATTTCTGATTGTTATCGTCGCTTTCGGGCCTCCAATTCCTGCTACAAACATTATCGAAACATTTTTTCCCGCAATCAATGCCGCTGATTCAGGATCTTCCTGTGCCAATATTTCGAAATTCGTAAAAACGGCATCCAGAAAAACATGTGACAGCACTTTCTCATGGCATGACATATTTGAGCCCCTCCTATCAAATGAACTCTAGAGATATTAACATGTATCCAATCAAGAATGAACTTTTTTGTTTCAAACATACTTCTGGCTGCATAATGCCTATATCGGAAAAACTATTTTACAGAACTTTGGGGACTTGACTAGCTTCTAAGCCGGATATAATATTGAACTCAATAAATATTATATTTTAATTGGAGGTCTGTAGCACATTTAATTGTCGGGTTTAGCTGACTTTTTTACCGTCCGAATCTTCAGTAACCTTTTAAAATAATTATTCCCGGGGCATAAAAACCCAATGCTTTATGAACCCTTCGGTTAAGAGCTTTTTCAGTATCAGCATATCGATATGAGAAACCGTAGGCCATGAATAAATGTCGACAATAAAAATAAACTTGGCTCAACGATTGCCGATAAAACATCAAAAAAAATGCAGATCGCTGGCGATCTGCAACATATGAGGAGGTTCTACGGGGAATGAATCTTGAGAACCTTAATTTGAATATTATCTCATCCTATGAAATAAGCAATACTAAATTTCAAAATATTCAAAAGATAAGAAGGTAATATCCTCTGGAATGGCTTTAATCCTGAACACTGATCAGAAATAAATATTTTTAATTGTATAATACATCTTTACCATGTGCTGTGATTTGTACTGCGTGGGGTTGATTCCATGAAATAATACATAGGAGAATTACTGATATGGATTGGATTGGTTTTCTGGTGTAAATAATTGGAAATTTTGAGGAGGTTCATAATGGTCAAAAGATGGGCAATCATTGCATTTCCAATATTTTTCATTTTTGCCTTTACCAGTAATTTGAGGGCAGCGGATGAAAACGCGCAGAAAACACCGCAGCCTGCTGCCGAGGACAAGGCGACTGAAATGTCGAAAAAAGTTGAGGACCCTCTTTCGGGGCTCATTCTCATGCCGCTTGAGTACAGCTATACGGGAAGCGTGGGGCCTATTGATAAATCGGCCCAGCAGCTCATCATAGAACCCACTTTCCCGATCGACATTACTGATAAATGGAAGATTCTGACGCACACACTCATACCGATTGTAAGCCTTCCTCAATTAGGAGACGACAGGCCGAGTTCGGGTTTGAGCAACATCATGTTTTCCGCACTGCTCGCGAAGAAGAGTGAAAGCAAGCTCACATGGGGCATCGGCGGAGGGGTAATGTTCCCTACGGCCTCCAATACCGACCCTGTTTCATGGACAAATACGCCTACCGGTTACGACTGCTGGGCCCTGGGGCCTTCCGTAGTGGGTGTATTCAAGAGCGGCAACTGGGTTACAGGCGCTCTTGTCAACCAGATGTGGAGGATCAGCGGAGAATCAAATCTCAACATGATGCAGATCCAGGCGTTTGCATTCTATAATCTGGGGCAGGGATATTCCATAAGCAGCATGCCTTTGATCAGTGTTGACTGGACAAAGAAATCTTCACAGAGCACGCTGATTCCACTGGGCCTTATGGTAGGAAAGCTTTTTATGATAGGAGGCGTTTTCCCGCTTGGCCTTTCGCTGGGCACTTACTACAATATCGTCAAGCCCGATGACGCGCCTCAGAGTACTATACGCGGAGAACTCTTCTTTGTACTGCCTGAGGTATGGTGAGCTTATAGCTGTGATTCAGGGGCGAAGATCGAGATGACCCCGGCTGAAAAACGCCGCCACAGGCTGGTCATGGGTGAATGGGTGTATGTGACCTCTTTGCCGTTTTCCTCCGTTTTCCAGATAAGCCGTGATTTGTCTGACAATTCCAGCTTGAATGTATATTGCGGCAACATCGATACTTCAAACATTTTTGCCGCCTGTTCTGCAATTTCAGGACTCTGAACGAAGATGCCTATCTCGGTGTTAAGCTCTCTCGACCTTGCATCAAGGTTCCTGGAGCCGATAAAGGCTTCTTTCCTGTCAAATACATAAAATTTTGCGTGCAGGCTTACCCTGTACGAGCCCATGATTTCGCTTCTGGATTCTTTGCCTTTTTCTTCTGGATCGGCCCTCATTTCATAGAGCTCGACACCCTTCTGAAGAAGTGTCTTCCTGTATCTGGCATAACCTGAATATACTGATATAACGTC
Organism: Desulfomonilia bacterium; assembly: GCA_036567785.1. Taxonomy (NCBI): domain Bacteria; kingdom Pseudomonadati; phylum Thermodesulfobacteriota; class Desulfomonilia; species Desulfomonilia bacterium. The sequence continues at coordinate 45,774 of DATCTV010000005.1, forward strand.
TGTGGAGGCCAGAGAATTCGTAGTTATTCTGACTTTTATGCCTGTGCTGTGCAACATTCCGATAATGTCGATGACGGTTTTATCGGGGACGAAATAAGGGGAAACTAGAATCAGCTCCGATTTTGTGTCTCTTATAAGAGGCAGAAGTCTCGTCATTAGGTTCGAGTCTGAGTCCATATCACCTTTGCCAGCAATCTTTTCCGGCAGGTCATATATGACATTACCTTTTGCCCAGCTGTAGGTGAACCTGCCGCTGACAATTCTGTTCAGAAAGTCCGATTGCTTGAGTCGAATGGCGTATTCGGAATTCATTGCAGTTCTGTTTGTTTCTTTTAAAGACTCGAGAGATTCTTCCAATTCTTCTGCTCCCGGCCTGTTTGACGACAAGTATTCGTACGGTATGGCCCATTCGCAATTCCAGTATATATCGAAGCTTTTGGAAATATCCTTTACAACAGGGCCCGCCGCAATCAAATCCATATCCGCAAAATTCGAGTCTTTCGAGGCCCCGAAATATTCGTCGGCAAGGTTCCTGCCTCCTACGATTCCGATGATGTTATCAGCGACAAAAGCCTTGTTATGCATGCGGTGGTTCAGCTGGCGGAGGCTGCCCTTCGGATTGAAGAGCCGCAATTCTATATTCGGGTGGGAATCAAGCATCCACATCTGCGATTCGGAAAGCCCCGTTCCCACATAATCGAAAAGGAGTCTCACCCTGACCCCGCGGTCTGCGGCCGAAATAAGTTTCTCAATGAGGAAGCCGACCGACAGGTCATTGCTGACGATGTAGTACTGCAGATCAAGAGTCTTATCGGCTCCATCGATGAGAAGGGCTCTGGCGATGAATGCATCCATGTCCGACGGCAGCATGTAGAAGCCCGAGTCACCCGGATGTTTAATCGAATCCCTTCCTACGGCTTTAACTAATTTCGTGTCTTCACTGGGCTCTATGGCATATGAAGGAACCCTGTGTATGTCTTTGGACAGCGTTGCGCATGAACTAAAGAGAATCGACAGGAATACAAAGCTTAAACACTTAAGCATGATGCAAATATTACAATAATGGAGAATCCACTTCAAGGGTGGCTTCTGAATGTATGAGGAGTCTTTTGTATGTACAGTCAAGTAAAGATTTTCCTTATTCATGATAATATCGGTTCTGACGAGCATTTACTGCCTGCTCCTGTAAAACCTGGAAACAGAGGCAACCGCGCGCAGCGCATTTCCGACATCGTCATAAACCGGCATGCCAGCCTCGGTGAACAGCCGGCGGGTCTCTCTGAGCATTTCCTCTATCCCGATGTCTTCCTCTTCCTGCCTGATGTTAGGAAGGATTAGCACAACCGGCTTTCCGCCTATCTCAATTGCTTCACGGCATGCCCTTACCAGATCCCTGTAGGGTGTAATTTCCTTTATGCTTTTTGCACCCATTGTTACCTGCAGAGATTTGTAGTGGTACAGGAGCTGAATGACAATATGGATGTCAACATTTTCGTCTTTTGATGCCTGAATAAGTATCTCCCTTATGCTCTGAGGAGACACAAAGGGATTTGCTATGTCGATAGGATTTGCCGCACTTGATCCCGGCTTGGGCAGGACATCGAAAATTGCCGCCTGCAGATCCTTTCTAAGATGAGGTACGGCAAGCCCGAATGATTCTGCGGCGTCAGCCGCCGCTATGCCCAGTGCACCGCCGCCTCCGGTTATGGAACATCCCCGGTAATCCCTGCATGGCAATAGAGAAAAGGCCAGGGCCGCATCATTCATCTCCTCGAAATTCTGAACCTGAATTGCATTACATTGTCTTAATGCTGCTTCCCATATGGCCTTACGTCCTCCGAGTGACGCGGTATGGCTGGCCGCAGCCCTGCCTCCCGAATCCGAGAGGCCACCCTTGATTACTATGACAGGCTTTTCCCTGGTCGCTTCCTTCAGGGCGGAAAGAAACTCTCGTCCGTCGTTTACCCCCTCGACATACATGCAGATGACTTTCGTTTCGGGATCACGGCTGAGATATCGGAGCATCTCCGTTTCCCTGAGGTCGCAGCCGTTCCCGAAACTTATGACCTTGGAAAAGCGTATCCCCCTCCACATTCCAGTGAAACCGAAATCCACCGAAAGCCCGCCGCTTTGAGATAGAAGCGCCACATTTCCCGGTTCACGTGAAAGGTCCGGTCCCGGCAGCATCGTGAGCCCTGATTTAGGACAGTATATTCCGAAGCAGTTTGGGCCCAGCACCCTGATGCCCCGTTTGGAAATGACTTCAAGTTCCTCTTCAAGTGCTATTCCTTCCGGAGTGCCGATTTCCCTGAAACCAGAGGAAAGGATTTCTGCGCCCACAGCGCCCTTCTTCCGGCAGGCTTCCAGGGTGGAAGGGACTTTGCTGGCCGGGACTGCTATGATTGCAAAATCGATTTTACCGGGAATAGCTTCGACTGAAGGGTAGATGGTCATCCCATCGATTGAGCCACCGCGGTTGTTCACGGGATACAGAATGCCATCATAACCTATTGCAAGGTGCGAGAGAAGAATGCCTCGGCCGAAGCCGAACCCTTCTGCTGAAACACCCACTATCGCAACACTTTCAGGCATGAACATCCGGTCCAGGTTTGAATAAGATTCCATTGTTTTCTGCTCGGTCATAAGAAATTTTCTTTGTGCCTCCTTCAGATTGGGCCTTTAAATAAATCAACTCTAAAATCCGGCCGGAAATTAGGCAAGTGATTTAATTTATTTTATAATCCTCTTCATTTTTGCGGGAAATATCAGTTCACGGCATAGGGAAAACGATTATGTTTAATTATCTTACAGGAAATTATTATTGATTGATGAAACAGGAAAAATTTGATGGTGCCGGGACAGGGACTTGAACCCTGATGGGCGTTCGCCCACTAGACCCTGAACCTAGCGCGTCTGCCAGTTCCGCCACCCCGGCACATGCCCTTGCAATGCAAAAGCTTTTCACCTATACTTTTGAACCTTGAAAAAGTCAAGGATAGAGGACATGGAAATTTTCTGGGGAAATGACAAAATCGATGCTGCAAAAATACAGAATCCTGTTGTGACTATCGGTAACTTCGATGGTTGTCACATCGGGCATCAGGAGATATTCAAAAGGGTGAAAAAACATGCCGCAGCCCTGCATGGTTCTTCGGTTGTCTACACATTCAATCCCCATCCTGCCTCGGTTATTAATAATAGTGAACCCAATACCATATACACGCTTAATGAAAAGATTGAGGCTATAAGTTCATTGGGAATGGATTTCATGGTGGTTGTCCCGTTTACAAGAGAGTTTGCAGATACACACCCGGAGCGGTTCGTAAATGATATACTCGTGAACGGGATAAGGGCGAAAGGTGTTGTCGTGGGCTATGATTTTGTTTTTGGCCGCAGGGCGATGGGCGATATTCCTTTTTTAAAGAAGAAGGGAGAAGAACTTGGGTTTTTTGTCGAAAGCATGCCTGCCGTAATCAGGGACGGGGTAATCGTATCAAGCACCCTTATAAGGACAATGATCAAATCGGGAGATGTCTGCGGAGCTGCCAGGTTATTATCAGGACCGTACAGACTTCCCGGCACCGTGGTTCACGGTATGGCACGGGGAAGGCTGCTAGGTTTTCCTACGGCAAATATAAGACCTGATAAATCTTTGATTCCTGCTTACGGGGTTTATGCAACAAATATATATCTTGACGGCAAATGTTATACTGGGGCGACTAACATAGGAGACAATCCGACATTCGGCGATGAAGGAACTTCGATTGAGGCCTTTCTTTTCGATTTTGAGGGCGACCTCTACAACAGGCATATATCGATAGAATTCATCGACCGGTTGAGAAAAGAAATCAAATTCGACAGCAAGGATAAGCTGATCAGACAAATCGATAAAGACTGCAGGAATGCTAGCGAAATTTTGAACCGCTTCAATTCCGGACATCGCAAATAAGTGGATATTAAAAAACAAAAATAATGAAAGTCTTTGCCATATCAGACCTTCACCTCGGATTCGGTTCGAATAAGCCGATGGATATATTCGGCCGGCACTGGGATGCCCATCCTGAGCGCATTAGAAAAGAATGGACCGGCATGATTTCTGATGAAGACCTGGTTCTTGTAGCAGGAGATATATCATGGGCAATGAAACCGATAGACGCCAAGGCCGACCTGGCATTTCTGGGAGAACTTCCAGGGAAAAAAATCATAATAAAGGGAAACCATGACTTCTGGTGGCAGGGGCTCAAAAAAGTCAGAGAAATCGCACCTGCTACGGTTATGCCTCTGCATAACAGTTCATATGAAACTCAAGGTATCGGCATAGCAGGTTCTAGGTTGTGGATTGACCCCTCTCTGAACCTGGAAAAGACTACGGACGATGACGAAAAGCTGTTCGAAAGGGAACTGGGCAGGCTGAAAAACTCAATTGAAACAATTACAGGAAATCCTGAAAAAATTATCATTATGACACATTTCCCGCCTATTTCACCTGACGGCAAGGCAGGAAAGGCGGTCGAAATGCTGAAGGAATTCAATATACATACATGGGTTTTCGGCCATATGCATATAGACGGCAATGACTACTCGGGATTCAATACGACAATTGCTAACACCAGATTTGTTTTTACCTCGGCCGACTGCATAGACTTCAGGCCTGTCAGGATTCTTTAAACATAGAGCCTCAATCTGAGTTACCTGCAAGATAAGACTTGAGCTGTCTGAGATTGTATGTTTATCATACAACTAAACAATAAATTATGAATGAGGTGGGTAATGGAGACAAAGCCGTTTGGTATTTCCCGCATAGAAAAATCTCCCGATATTCCAAACCTTGTTTCAAAACAGATTATTGACCTGATTTCGGAAGGGAAGCTGAAGCCTGGTGACAAACTGCCAAGCGAACATGAGATGACGCAGATGTTCGGAATCAGCAGGATATCACTGAGGGAAGCCATGAAGCTTCTTGAGGCAAGAGGCTATATTGAATCGCTGGATAGAAGGGGAAAATTTGTCAAGTCTGTTGCCGATACCATGATGTCGACTCTTGAAGAGCTGATATCTATCGACCACGCAAAAATATGGGAACTTCTTTATGTCAGGAGATTTATTGAAGCCGAAGCGGCATATCTTGCCGCCAAGAATGCTACACCTGAACAGATCGCAGAAATGAAGAGTCTTTCCGAACGTGCTGAAAAAGCAGGCCTCGATACCCTGCTTGTAACAAAGGAGGGGGGTCTTATTTATACAAGATTTTTCGACCTTCTGGCCGAATCGACAAAAAATACCGTATTCATGCATATAAGACAGACGATTGCCGGCATACTCAAGGGGGCATTCCCGTACAGCAGAAAAAAGCTTACAAACGTGGGCGGAAGCTCGCGCAAAATTTTTTTACAGCTCGGCAAGATCTGGCATGCAATCGAAAAAAGGGATCCTGAGGCCGCAAGGCTCGCTACTATCGAGCATATTGACTATATTGAAAAAACCCTGAGGCTTGCACTGAGTCAAAAGTAGGGAGGCCATAAAGCAGAAGATAAAAACCGGAAGCCGTTATGGAATAAATAGTCGTCCCTGAAGAACCCATTTTTGAATCAGACAGGCGCCCATATGAGGCGCCTGTTTTGGTTTTTTGAGAAAAAAACGAGCCAT
>DATCTV010000006.1 GCA_036567785.1 Desulfomonilia bacterium
GTTGCCCTAGTCGCAATCCCTTCAATCAGGTCGTGTGGTTCGTTTTGATAACGAAAAATACATTCTCGTAGCGTGTGGGATTGTCGCAATCCCTTCAATCAGGTCGTGTGGTTCGTTGGGAAAAAATGAAAAAATCAGGAGGGAAAAAATGAAAAGTCGCAATCCCTTCAATCAGGTCGTGTGGTTCGTTTTCTGCCATCGTAGATGGCAGGAAATTTTTCTACGATAACGTCGCAATCCCTTCAATCAGGTCGTGTGGTTCGTTTGTCTCTCCTCCTACAACACCTCCCTCGAAATGGTTTGGGTCGCAATCCCTTCAATCAGGTCGTGTGGTTCGTTGGAATAAAAAAAGAGGAAATTTTTTCTGCTATCGTAGATGGTCGCAATCCCTTCAATCAGGTCGTGTGGTTCGTTGATGGATTTAAAAAAGAAAATATTTTTACCGGATAGTTGAGTCGCAATCCCTTCAATCAGGTCGTGTGGTTCGTTTACATAATTGAAGAGAACAGGGTCAAATCAATCATGGCTCGTCGCAATCCCTTCAATCAGGTCGTGTGGTTCGTTATGAATATAGAAATTCCCGTGACCAATAGGTCACTCGAGGGCGTCGCAATCCCTTCAATCAGGTCGTGTGGTTCGTTTAAAGAGCCAAATGCGCCGAAATACAGAGTGTTTTTTAGGGTCGCAATCCCTTCAATCAGGTCGTGTGGTTCGTTAGCTTCCCGTTTTTCATATAAATATTCAACAGGTTAGACATATCTTTTTGAGAACCTGTATGAATGCTTCCAAAGAACAGAGTCATCATTTTCTTTTTGTCCACCTTATCGTTATATCTTATTGTTTTAATTAATTTATTTATTGCATGAGAACCTATGGTACTTGTTCAGATCCATCATGTTCCATATAACCGCTGACAGCAGTTATCTAAAAGGCATTCGTTAAACAAAATCAATTATCATCAAGAAGGTTCTCAAAATTTTGTATATCTTATTAAACTATTGCATAACTTACATCCCAGTCAGGTTCTCCGAATACGCTTACGCCAAGCTTACTCCTTTTCTGCCAGTCGGTATCGCATATTATATAATAGCGCACCGAGTCTGTTTCAATGTCAATTATTTTGTTGATTTTTTCGTGAAGCACTTTAAGCATTGAAGGAGTTATAATCAGTTCGAAAACCGAATATTGAACGCGCACGCCACAACCTTCCAACGTTTTAGCGACATTAGCAAGCCGCTTAGGATCAGTTATGTCATAGACTGCCAATATGTTTCTTTCTTCGTTACGCAGGCTCATACAATCGCATACTCCTTTATATCGACAATTTCCCCTACGCCCTGCACTACTGCTTTCTTGAGGCATTTTTCGCATAACACGTATATTCTGACCGAGTCTTTATCGCGGTCAATTACTTCAGAAATTTCCTTTTTCATTTTTTCAAGTTTCGGCGAATCCATAATACATTCAAATATCGATCGCTGACGTCTGAGACCGTAGTTGCACAAGACTTCGGAAATATCCTTCAGGCGTTTCTGAGCTGACGGGTCATCAATGCAATCAAACTTGATGTCGTATGTAACGATATAGATCATCTCATCACCAGCGGGATATAATCCGGTGTCTCATTTCTGAGGAATGAAACAAATTGCCTTACCTGAACCGTAATAGAATCTCTGTACGTCATCTTTTCTTCAAGCAGCGGATGTGTGAATTCAGTTTCGAGCTTGCGTTCAAACTGTGCAATGACCTTTTTCAGCGCTGATGGGTTCAGATATACAGCGGTCTTTGGTGGTTTTGCCTCTTCATGACCATCATCTTCGAGTGATGATGATACTGGTTCTTCAAGTGTGCTTATTTCTTCAACTGGTGCCAATTCACTGAATACAGACATTTTGTCTTTTAAAATATCCGGGGCATCTGGCTGGGCTATCTCAATGGCCTCTTCATCCTGTGGTTCGATTTTTCTGAAATCATCCTTGCCGACAATGCCAAGATTGAAAAGCGAGAAGGTCAGCGTATCAGCTATAATTGTGCGGAACTCTTCAATGAGGTCAAGAGGAAGCGAACGAGTTCCTCTGCCTATCGAATGAAAGATGCCTGCATAAGGGTCAAGACCTTCACGCTCTACTGCACCCTCTACCCTGCTTCCGAGCACGGTGTAAATCAGTGATAGCACAGCGTTGACAGGATCGGTCGGGGGACGGCGCACTCGTTTTTTGAAACCCTGCGATTTAGTAAATCCCAGGTTGAATACAGAAAAATAGATCTTTGAAGCCGAGCCCTCATAACCGCGAAGAGACGCTGCTGACACAGCGCCGTCAACCTTTGAAATCAAATCTTTAAGCTGCTCTGTCTGCTGCTTTATATCCCTGTTCTGAAATCTGGCTATCCTGCCAAGCATGACAAGCTGGTTTTTCATCTTGCCCCTGGCCACGGCCTTGCAGAATGAAAGGCATTTCTCACTGTCTGAAAGCATCTCATACTGGAGACGGCGAAGATGTATGGCGGAATCGACCGGCGGAACAAGCTTGCCGTTAAAGTGGCCGTTCTTGCTTAGAAAAACAGTGGTGATTTTATGCTTTAAAAGCGTGTTCATGGCGTGCCATGATATCTCGACCCCGCCGAATATAACGACCTGCTCGGTTCGGTAAGGAAAGATTGTGTGATACACAGCGCCATCCTTAATAACCTTGAGCGTTCCGCCATCCTTGAAAATCTTTGCTCCGGGTGTTGTGACATATACCGTTATCATTGCGACCTCCTTTTCGTATAATGCGCTATTTAATTTTTAAAAGAGCTTTAGCTATTTATAGTCAATCCATGGAAACTGGCATTGTCTGGCAATGTCAGGAAAATTCGGGCATGCAAACTCTGCGAGTTCAACGACATTTTCTTTCAGACCTTTGAATATTGTTTCATTTATCGGATCAAGGCCATGCGCCATAATAGAGCTGTTTCTGTTTTTAAGATAACCTTGAAGCTGTTCATTTTCATAGAAAATCTTTCCTGATTCATGCCCAAGTTCTGATAAAAGATCATAGGATGCAAACAACCCTATTTTGATTTTATTGTCTTTTTTGTCGCGTGTTTTTTCCAGCTTTTCCCTTCTTGATTCTGGAACTTTATCAATATTTACATCTCCTGTTTTAATTTTGTAGCAAGACGAGAGTATATGTTGAGCAATAAGCTCCACAACCCTGTAAAGCCTCGCCACGGCATCGTCATATTTCCCTTCTACAGACCGCCTGACAGCGTTATTGAAAATATCGATTATAAGCTGAGGCCTGACTGTTTCAGGTTTATTGTTTGATAGCAATTCAATCAGTTCGCAGGCTTTTTCTTCGGGTTTAAATATTTCAAAACCTGTCCAATTAATTTTGGATAATTTTTTGTATGCCTTTTTGTGATTAAAAATATCCCAATTTTCATAAAATGATGAGATATCTTTTAAAGCTTTAAGCCTGTTGTTTTCAGAAGCGCTCAAGGTATTTTTGTTTATACCTGATATAATTTGAAGCGCTGGAGAAAACCTTAAATTGTATATCATCTGTTCAGCAAGCTTCAGATCATGCAGTGAAAAGACAGCCTGCGGTATTATCGTGCGAAACTCCTCTGTGCCATCCTTGACTACACCGCCTTCCCTTTTTCCTGTTATGTATTTTATCGACTGACACTGGTTGTATGTTGCTGAAAGGACTGCCCCGGCACTCATTGCCTTTGTGCCGCTTGTGAAATCGACCTCAATATCATCGAGAGCAAAACCTTTTAATCTAAGGTTTTCAAATACTTCATTTATAACAGAAAAAACTGACTGGAAATTTTCCATGTCGTTCAGCTCGATTATCTCGAATGCGTCTTCAGCAAGTTGGGATTCACTGGCTATTGTTGTTGCATAATCCCTGCTTGTCTGTGTTGCAATCAGCACAAGAAAATCCGGCCTGCTGTTTTTAACGGATTTGACAAGAGGTTTCACAATACATGTTGATGGATTTGTCCCTGTTCCAACGGTCATGATTAAGGCTCTTTTCATATAGGCTAATCCCTATTCATTTTCGTTCTTGCAGACTGTTTCTATAAAAGAATCAGACAACCACAGGCCGGATGATTTGATTCTGAAAAGCGCTTCTCTTACAGAAGAGATAAGTTCATTTCGTCTAGCCATAACAATGACAGCAACTGTCCCGATATACTTGCAGCCGAATAATTCGGCGCATTGCCTGGCCTGCATATCATCAACAACGGCGTAAAATTCTTTATTCTCAAGAGCGTAAGAGATAACCGATGTTTCACCTTTGCCTAAATCCCATCCGGCAACCCGGGCGTCCTGATAATTTCCGGACGCCAGTTCTATGTTTTGAAATGAAAACATCTTGTCTATTTGAACATCATTCAAACCTTTTACAGTAACCTCTGCCAATACTTCGTTTGTGATAATTATATGTTTAAAGAGTTCTGACAGCAGGTGATAAAAACCGGATTTTGAGAGGCTTATAATAGGAGAGGAATTTAATACCACATTATTTATCTGCATCTTTCAAAACCTCATCGGGCGAATACTGAAAAGGGGAAACTTTGAATCTGGCAAGCGAGAGAATAAAATCAGCCCTGGTCAATCCAGCTATCTCTGCGGCCTTTTCCTGAGATATCATTCCCATCTCAAACCATTTCACAGCCGCAGCCAGCCTCATTTCTTCCCCGAATTCAACAGGACTTTTCCTTATCGAAGAAAAAACATCTTCAGGCATGTTAAGACTCAGTGTTATCGACATAAGTCCCCCTTTTTTTATTTAAGTTTTAATCTATTATGCTGCATATTTCAATTATCCGCTTAAATATTTCCTGCAACAGGTGCGCTTATCCTGTCTTTGTTTTCAGACCTCAAATATCTTAACGATTCTGAACTGATTCCCCTCCTGCTCGACTTCAACTTTTGCCTGTGTCGGTTTGCGCTTATTAACGACCTTCTCAAACAGACTTTCCGGAATAAGGTCTTTACCTGTGCAGGCTGCCTTTTTGCCTTCGGATGCCGCCGTCAGCCTCTGGTCGCCGGGCGACCATGATAGAATCGCTTTCTCCCAGGTAAGAGAGGTTGTAGGAACCGGTTCATAAGCTGGTTTGATCGGGGTGGCGGTAACAGCTGTTTCTTCGTAACTGTCATTAATGGCCGAAATTTCATCCGCTAACGGCTCATTTCTTTGGAATGTCACCCAGCCGAAGGGTGTGAGGCTTGAATTTGTCGCAGGTTTGGGATCAGTCGAGGCAAGCCAGATAGTTGTAGCTGAAGGAAGAAATAATGGCGGGGCATTCTTTGGACCCTTTATTTTTATATTTCTCAGCCCTTCGATTGTTACGGCTTCCGCACCCGAATGCCTCCCAAGGCAAATTAAAAACCCTCCTTCTGGTATTTCCTTCAACACACATTGAGATGCGCCTATTTTTGACAGGGATGAATTTTCCCTGCCAAGTTCTTTTGAATAAAAAGATGTTGCGCTGTTGAAAAGGGATTGAATCTTGACTGGATTGTTTATTCCGGAACCTTGAAGCGCATCATCGACAGTTATCGTCCCTTTGAAATACGAGCCCGGCTCTATTATTTCAAGTATCGGGCTCAAGTTTTCATTTGAAACCTTTCCTGGATTTTTCTTTCTGTTGATAGCATAGACAATTCTTGTCCTGACGATTCCAACAGGCATGAAGTCTGAAACTTTAACCATACGGAAAGGGTCGGTTGCAAAAGCGCCTCCATCAAGGAGCTGTTTTTCGAGCTGATCGGCCTTCATATTTCTATCCGGCCTTACATTCTTTTTCTTTTGAATCTTGTTGAGCCACGCAGTTCTTAAAGCTCCTTTTATTGATGAGCCCGGGATATAAGGCTGATTTGTATTAGGGTTGAAAATCGTTCTAGCAATGGTAAAGTTGTTGAGTTCGTTCCTGATCTTAGTTTTATCGCCTAAAGGAATTTTGAGCTTGTCTTTGTAATGAGAGATGAAGCCATTACTTACCTTCACCCTGTATCCATTCATCTTTTTTGCGCTCATGAATTTCATGATTTCCATGCGTGACTCGACCGTTCCCTTTTCGCAGATATCAGAAAACCTTTTTCTTTGAGCTTCATCCAGGGATTTGATGAAGTCCATCGGATCAAAGGAGACGAGCTCTGATCGGGATTCATCAATCACAAACCCCGTCGGCTCATAGTCTTCATCACATCCGATGTGAACAGGGCATATCGTTTTAAGATAAAGTGTTATTGTCATAGCTCCACCCCCGCAGGCAGTTTAAAGGGAAGATAGATCGAATATCCCTGATGGATGGTCACAAAATCATTGACCTTTGAAATGCCCTTAATGCCCTTGCCGAGATATGGTTTTTCTGAAAGTCTGCTGTCTTTCGGGATGATTACAGCACCTTCATCAGCCATGATTACCGGCGACTTGAACGGCCTGCCGGATTTCGCCATGACATCGCCATGCCTGCCGTAGCGGACAAAGGGCGTGAACAGGCAGTCTTTGCATAATGCGGAATCGGGTATGGACGGCGACATGGTGTAAAGAGCGTCGCCTTCTCTCGGTTTCGGAACTGGCAGTTCTTCTACTTCTCCGAGTGAAAACCTTCCCATTCCAGTAGAAGCATCCCTGCCGAACCCGCTCTGACCTATTCTGGTCAGACCGTCTTGTATCCTTTTAATATCTGTTGCCTCTTCATCAATGAGAACGAATATAGCAAGCTCAACTGTCGGATAATAGACAAAGGCATCGACCGAATAAGGTGCGAAGCCTTCACCTGTCGTTCCTGTAAGACGGTTAATGGAATTGTGCTGGCGTTCAAAATTTTCAATGAAGCCGCCTTTTGTTGATTTACATTCAGGGCATGCTTTCAACAAATCGGAACTGTTTAAGAAGGCCTGCTCGTTAATGTTTATTTTCAAATCCTCGCCAACCTTCATCCATTTCTTCTTAAGGTTATCCTTGCGTGTTTCCATGTACCGCCTTTTGTCTGATGCAGTATCCCTGAAAAGCATTGAAGGAGGAAGGTCAGGCCTTTTGAAAGCAAACCACGACTTGTTCTTCTGACTTTCAAGAAATACTGGCCAAGCCGATGAGAAAACAGCAAACGGCTTTTCTGTATAACAGTCTGCCCATTTTTTAAGACCGCCTTTCAGCAGTGAATCATCATAAGCCGCCTGCCAGCAGATATGGCCGAATATCGTATCGCCTTTAAGCGGCGTCCCAAAGGACGATTCTGGTTTTATTATTATTGAATAAAGTTTCATTATTCATACCTCGCTACATGACTTCCAGCACCTCGATGGAAAAGAGGCCTCCCAAAGATGGCACCTCAAGAAATTTCTACCCATGCCTCAAAAGACTTTCAGATTGTCGAATTTGTCTTTCAGTCCTGCATCATCGAAGTGAAATTTCACCCTGCCGTAGCCCCGGCTGCCGCTGCCGCCGAGTGCGTCATGTTCGAGGAGCTTAAGACCTTCAAGCAGATAGTCAAGTAGGCTGTCGCCCTCGTTATCAAACACCTTAAGGTTAATGGAGAAGTCGAAAGATATTCCAGCAGGAACGCGCTCGGTCTGCCTTGGGTTGGAAGCTGTTCCGCTGATACGGTTGATAGTGTTTTCAGCTTTTACCTCAAACTTCGAGAGCTTGCTTTTTTTCCATTCATCAGTGAGCATGCAGTCCGCAAATGAGACCCTGGTAGGGCCAATGGCTGAAGAATCTTCCTTGTCATCGCCGCCGGAACCAAAAAGCTTGAGGATGTTTTCTGCTTCAGAGTTTCCATCTACTCTTTTCAGATCGCCAATTTTAACAGGGCTTCCTCCTGTATTTGCCATCAGCCCGCTTTTAAGCTCGAGCAGTGAGCGGACTTTTCCTTTAAGTGATGAACCGGGTATATATGGCTCGTCAGTATGCGGATGCCTTACAACCGGATTGTCGGTTCCGCCGATGTGCATTTCAGTGTCGCCAGCGCCTATATGAAGGCCGCTCAAAAGTTCGATTGTTCCTTTGATTTCTTTGATATCTATAAGTTTCATTTCATTCCTCCTTTTAATCCTTTGCGTGTAAACGATAAAAACCCATGAATGCTTCGAATAAATTCGTAAAGACTTTAAGATCATTTGAAGTATCTATTTGTTTTATTGAGTCCTTTAAAAAATCAGTAAACTTTTGTGTTATGAAATCCCTTCCTTGTGCGTATGCAGCTTTTGCGATTATCATATTTATATAAGGTTTAAAGATTTCCGGTTGTTCAGGATTGATTTTTGAATTTGCCCTTGAATTGATCATTAAAACTTCATCATAGAACTTTCTTATTTGAGTTCGTTTGTTTTTTTTCTGTTCAATCTTTTTTTCAGTTGAACCATCTTTGTTTCTAACAGTTTTCTCTACTTGACCCTCTTCCGCAATAGCTCTGGCTAAGTTGTCAGCAGTCTCATTAAACAATTGGGGTTCGATAAACCCTTTTTCTTTGTTCATGTAAAATTTAATCATATAACCTCCTTACCTTCTATTATAGAGTATTTCCCAGACAGCGGCTTTGAGCTTCGAGCCGTAGTTTTCCAGGTTTTTCACCATCATTTGTATAAACTCATTCACCTTTTCGTCTCGCTTGCCGTCCTTCAAATCCTTTGCGATGTTACGGGATGCCGAATAGTTGAAAAGGGCTCGCCATTTGAGCGGCTGCATGTCATCAATGCTGACATGGGCATTCTTTCCCGGCGGCCTTATGATATCCTTGGCCTTTTGCGCCATCTCCATGAAATAATTCATTCGGTAGAGCATGGCGCTTCCCATTGTCCTGTCGCTAATATATTCGAGCAGCTTTTCCTTTACCGGTTTGAGTTTGTTGAATTCATTCCATGTCATTGTTTCGCCAAAAATTGTTATGCTGTTTCTGCCGTTACCCTTGGATTCGCCAAGAGCCTCTTCAGAGTGATAGGCCAGCGAATCAACGGGCGTGTTCGGTCTTTCAATCGTAATTCCCGCTGAAAGGTGTATTTCGGGATTGCCGCAGGTGTATCTGCCGAACTCTTCATTTATAACTCCTGCCAGCTCGATAATTCGGTTCCAAGGGCCGATGAGGAACAGGTCGTCGCCACCTGCAAAAACCGTATAGACATTCTGGAAGTTTGCATCAGTTTTCAGCTTCCAGGGAAGCCAAAGGCTGAAGAACTGATTCATCTGGCGGCTGAGTGAAGCCAGGCGCGAAGCTGTGAACAGTTTTTCTTCAATACCGCAGGACATTATCATTCCCAGGTTGTCAACATCGGCCTTTAAAACACCAAGCGCCTCTATGCCGGAGAATTTATCCATTGATATTGGATTAAGCGCCTTTTTAGAAATGTGACTGAAAGTTTTTGGGGCACCTTCGTTTATCATTTCAATTAGTTCAAGTTTTTTTGCTTCGCTCTTTCCACCACTTAGAAGTCTGTCATCAAACTGGTCTTCTTCTGAATATTTTGGCACATAGCCGTTGATAAACTTTGCTGTTACATCTTTTGACGCCTCGCCTTTTTCATTGATTGATATGTCCCAGTATTTAAGAAGCGAGCCTCTTCTTGCAAGTTCATTGAGCGCGCCTGTTGTAAAACCAATCTGATATTCTCCGAAAACAGGCTCGAGAAGCTTATCGCCGTGCAGGTCCGCATTAACAGTAGTTATTGCAATTCGTTCATTTTTCACCAGATTGGCTCCAAGGAAGATATGGTCGCGGCAGATTTTGCAGGCTGAGCCATTTTTGACAATTGCTGAACCTTCCACTTCTTTATCTGATGGCCTTTTGCCGCAATAAGGGCAAAGCGCTTTATCGAGTTCGTTATTGAATGAGTCCAGATAGCCTTCAACAGCGCCAAGCGAATTAAGATTGAGTTTTCTGAACTTGCTTACTTCAAGTGCGCCCCCCAGCCTGTCCCAAAAGGCTGAGAAATTACCTCCGACAAAATCATTGGGAGACGCTTCAAGAACTGAAATACCAATTGCCGTTTCACCGAAAGAGATTTTTAAAAACCAGTTGTTGATCTTTTCTCTGACCTCTTCGACTGCACTTTTTGCGGCTTCAGTGTTCGGTGCAAGTATCGTGAACTTTCCGGCCGCATTCAGGATAACCGAAGTATGCGGCAGACCGATTTTACGGCAAAGCATATCGGCGGCAAGCTCTGCAAAAAGTGAAACCGCAAACGAGCGCCCCCTTAAAATCTTGCTGCGGTTTTCACCTGAATCACCGCTGGGTCCGGAAATAAAACTCTGTATGCCATAAAGATCGCCGGTTATCAGAAGAAATTTTTTTGGTTCATAGTCCTGTATAATCTGCAAATCCATGTTGCCTTTGTGATAAAGATATAAAGCAGAAGCGAACGCAGAGGTCATCCTGCTGTGATCATAAAGTGAGATATCTGGTATTTTTTTTCCAGCCCTTGCCGCAGGTATGCATGTTGTGAAAATCATCATGAGGCTATCTAAATGCTCGAACCAAAGGGCGGTATTTTCATCTTTATGATGAAGTCGCTCAAGCGCATACACAAACTCGTCAAAAAGGTTTTTGTATTCCACTCTGGCTTTATCATCATCTGAGGGCACAATATCTTTCTTTTGATCCGGAAAAATATTTTCAGGCGAAAGGGGCTTTAACGGATAAGCATAATTCGAAGTATTGTTTGTTTGCAGAGCATTTTCAAACAATGTTTCAAGACGGGTCTTCCTGTAATCCTGCCATGCAATTGCTTTGTTGTATTCGTCAAAACGCTGCCTGTCCCAGCCGCTTGAGATACGGTCGGCCATTGCTATTATCCACTGCATCGGCGTTCCTGGTTTGTGATGTCCTGCGGCAAGATTTATAAATGTATCGTCAAGACCCCATCCTGATTTATTGAACTTATCAGGTAGCAGTTTTTCAATATGATCGATAAATGCTGCTGTATAAACAGCATGTCTGTGCGTTGGAACGCCGTTATACTCCGGTTGGTAAAGTCCCGAATTATCATTGATAAATCCCGGTAAAACATTAATGCCCTCCTGCGCCAGCTTGCCAATGTCATGCATGAATCCTGCAAGAGCAATTTTCAGGGTCGTCTCATCCATTATTCTTCTCCTTCAAAAAATAATTCAAATTTTCCCAGACCGAATGAAGTCTGTTTTCCGATATGTACTGTTTCGCAGAATTTCAGAATTGGAAGGAAATTATTCAGGACATTGCCTTCATAAATTATATTACCCACCAGACCCCCCATCAGCATTTCCTGATCCTGTCGGCTCGAATACCTCCGCCAGTCATGCCATGAAAGGTCAGAGTGAACTGTCCTGACTGTTTCGGCAAGGCTTATCAATCCCTTGTAATCCAGTGCAGGCTCGCCTTTGCCGTATGTTTCAAACAAGGTCGAAATCCGCCTCAAACATGCCCTTATAAGAACATGAAAAGGTAGTTCCGCACGTTTGAGATTGTTTTCAAATTTCAGCCTCAGCGGCGTTTGCAGCACGACTGTTATTCCAGATATTTCCGATTCCTTTATTTTTGCAAACCTTCCGGCGCTTATATTTTTAGTAAATGAGCCTTTCACAAGCTTCCGCTCTTTGCCTGAATAAATTAATTTTCTGTTTGCCTTTACTGACACCAGATTGAATGTGGAACGGAAGCCATCAATCATTTTTCCGATTCCCGTCTGCCCCATCTGTTCAATGGCATAGACAAAATAGGGGAGATATTCATTGGCTTTCCCGAGAAGTATAATATCAAAATCAAAGAGTTCACCTTTTGTCCAATGTGTTTTTTTTGTGATTGGTGCTTCTATCACATAGGGATGGGGAGGAGCTGCTACATGATGTTTTTCACCAGAATCTTCAAACTTTCCAGGTTCAAATATAAAAGGATATATACAGGACTCATTAAGCAGGCAACTGTTACATTCCTGAAACCTCAGGGCGCAAACCACTTTTTTTAAAGATAAACCAAACACCCCTCTGAATGTAGAGCCTTTGAATTCAGGAAGTATACAATCAGAATCAAGTACACATTCAAATTTATATTTTCCAATTTCCATAAAAAGTCTCATCAATAAATTATATATAATTATATGTGTTTTATCGGAAAAAATATATCATTTAAATTACTTAAAAAAATTTTGGTTTATGAATTATGGACACAACTGGTATAAAGACCATGGATATGGACGATTTGACATACATGAAAAAGGCCATCGAGCTGGGATATAAAGGTCTGGGCAGGACTGCGCCGAATCCGCCGGTAGGGGCTGTCATCGTAAAAAACGGCAGGATTATCGGCGGGGGATTCCACCCAAGGGCAGGAATGCCTCATGCAGAGATTTATGCACTGAATTCGTGTTCCGAAGACCCGGCCGGGGCCACCCTGTATGTAACACTCGAACCGTGCTGTCATCACGGCAAGACTCCGCCCTGTACAGACGCAATAATAAAAGCCGGGATAAAGCGGGTCGTATACGCCGTTGACGATCCCAACCCCATTGTTTCCTGCCGCAGCGGTAAATCCCTGGAAAATGAGGGCATCTCGGTATCATCCGGGGTATGCGGCCATGAGGCCGGCAAGCTAATTGAATGGTATTCGAAATGGATGAGAACCGGCCTTCCCTTTGTGACCTTAAAAGCGGCCACCACACTAGACGGCTTCATCGCTGCATCAAACGGAAACTCCAAATGGATAAGCTCTGAAGAATCAAGAAAAAGGGTCCATGAAATGAGGAACAGGATGGATGCGGTTCTTGTGGGAATCGGAACTGTCATCACGGATAACCCTCAACTCACATCCAGGATTGAAGGGGCCCGCGACCCGCTTCGCGTGATAATAGACAGGGATTTTGTAATACCGGCCGGCTCGAAATGCCTGGGTGAAAAATGCATGGTTATAACAGCATCTGATAAAGACCGGGACGAGATATCAGATACCGGGACGAAAATTATCCGTTCCGGATTGAATAATGACGGTTTCTTTGACTGGAATGATATCCTTAAAATTCCTGGCGCTATGGGCCTGCACTCTGTCCTTGTCGAAGGCGGCAGCGCAGTTATTTCAAGCCTGCTTAAGGCATCCATCGCAGATAAAATCATTCTTTTCATTGCGCCTAAAATCCTGGGCTCGGGGGTCAAGCTTGTATCATGGGATAAAACTTCAAGCATTGATGATGCGCTTGGCCTTATGATAGAAGACGTTCAGACAATAAGCGGTGATATCATGATTGAAGCCCGCATAAGAGGATAAAGATGTTTACCGGAATTATCGAATCCGTCGGAACCGTTACCGGAATAAAGCCATATTCAAGCGGCTTTGTTATTGAAGTGGATTCCGGGCTCGACCTTTCAGGAGATGCAGTCGGAGACAGCATTGCTGTTGACGGCATCTGCCTGACTGCAACTAAAATTGCACAATCGAAATTCACAGCCACAGCCTCGAGGGAAACCGTCACGCGTTCGACTCTGGGCAGCCTTAAAACCGGTTCAAAGGTCAATATCGAACGCGCCCTCACCCTGTCAACACGCCTTGGAGGCCATATCGTACTCGGCCACGTCGATTGTGTGGCACGCATCAGGGAGAAAAGAATCTCAGGCGAATCCATCCGCTTCAGTATCGAACTCGACAAGTCATATTCAAAATATGTGATTGAAAAAGGTTCGATTGCGGTTGACGGAATATCGCTTACAATAAACAGCATTTCAAGTGATGCGTTCGAACTCAACATCATACCATTCACGCTCGAATCCACTTCCTTGACACTCAAAACCTCAGGTGATAGGGTAAACCTCGAATTTGACGTAATCGGCAAGTATGTTCAAAGAATGATTGAAAACAAGGGCGGCGCAACTCTGGGCGATCTCTTGAAACAAAACGGTTTTATCTGAAGGATAACAAAATGCCAAGCTGTACAATCGAAGAAGCGATAACCGAACTTAAAAACGGCCGCATGATTATTCTCGTCGATGATGAAGACAGGGAGAATGAGGGCGACCTTACAATGGCGGCTGAATTCATTACGCCGGATGCCATCAATTTCATGGCAAAGCACGGCAGGGGGCTCATATGCCTTGCACTTGACCACAAGATAGTGGACCAGCTCGGCCTCGAACTCATGGTCAAGAACAATAAGAGCTCTTTCGGAACAGGATTCACCGTCTCTATTGAAGCCAGCAAAGGTGTCACCACCGGCATATCAGCCGCAGACAGGGCGACGACAATAAAGGCTGCAATCGCTGAGAATGCAAAGCCGTCTGACATAGTCAGCCCGGGCCACATCTTTCCGCTAAGGGCCCGCGAAGGGGGCGTTCTGGTAAGGACCGGACAGACGGAAGGCTCTGTCGACCTTTGCAGGATGGCAGGTCTGAGGCCGGGCGCTGTCATCTGCGAGGTAATGAAGGACGACGGCACAATGGCCAGAAGGAACGACCTGGAAGTATTTGCCAGAGAGTTCGGTCTGAAGATCTGCACGATAGCTGACACCATCGCACACCGCATGCGCAATGAAATTCTGGTGCGGGAGGTCGTAAGGGCGAAGATGCCTACAATTTACGGGAATTTCGAGCTTGTAGGATATGAAAACGATATCGACCATAAAGACCATTTCGCAATTCTCAAAGGCAAAATCTCCCCTGAAGAGCCTGTTCTGGTAAGGGTTCATTCCGAATGCCTGACCGGAGACGTGCTGGGGTCTCTCAGATGCGACTGCGGTGACCAGTTGACTTCCGCGATGGAAATGATCGAGGCGGAAGGTAAAGGCGTCATCGTCTATATGAGACAGGAAGGCCGCGGCATCGGCCTGCTCAACAAGTTGAAGGCATATCATCTTCAGGAAAAAGGCATGGATACGGTTGAGGCGAATGTCGAGCTGGGGTTCGCACCGGACCTGCGCGATTACGGAATCGGCGCCCAGATACTGGTTTCTCTCGGTGTAAGGAAGATGAGGCTCATGACCAACAACCCTAAAAAGATCATAGGTCTCGAGGGATACGGGCTTGAGATCGTTGACCGTGTGCCCATTGAGATTCCGCCGACCGAGATGAACAAAAGATATCTCAAAATTAAAAAAGAGAAGATGGGTCATATACTGGAGGTGGTTTAATGGCAAAGACTATTGAAGGAAAACTCCTTGGTGCAGGCCGTAAAGTGGCGATAGTAGCAAGCAGGTTCAACGAATTCATTACCGCACGCCTTATAGACGGTGCGCTTGACGCACTTGCCAGACATGGGGTGAACCCGAAGGACATAACCATTTATCGCGTTCCTGGTTCATTCGAGATTCCGCCTGTGGCAAAGAAGGTCGCTTTGAACGGCAGCGTTGACGGCGTCATATGCCTTGGTGCCGTAATCAGGGGTTCCACCCCGCATTTTGACTACATTTCGGCAGAGGTATCCAAGGGAATCGCCCATGTCTCCATGGAAGCAAACGTTCCGGTCATATTCGGGGTGCTTACTACGGATACAATCGAACAGGCTGTCGAGCGTGCAGGAACGAAAGCAGGAAACAAGGGGTTCGATGCAGCAATGTCGCTTCTCGAGATGATGGACCTTTACTCTCAGGTCTGATCAGCCGAAATAAAATATGAAGGTAAGGTCCAGGGCTAGAGATGCAGCCTTGCAGTATCTTTATCAGGCAGAGGTAAACAGCAGACATTCCAGGGAAACACTGGACAGTTTTCTGTCACATTTCATCGAAGATGAATATGTCAAGCCCTATGCAAAAAACCTTGTAGCAGGCGTTCTCGATAATCTGCAGGAAATCGACACCCTTATTGAAAAGGCGACCTCCAACTGGAGGGTCAGCCGAATGACCCGTACAGATCGTAACATACTCAGGATTGCCACCTATGAACTAGCCATGAGGGAAGATATTCCATACAAGGTTGCAATAAACGAAGGGGTCGAACTTGCAAAGCGCTTTGGTTCGCCCAGATGTCCGTCATTCGCAAACGGCGTTCTTGATAAGGTGTGGCTGCTCGTTTCAGACACCGTAAAGAAAACCGCCGAAGAAGAAGAGGACCCTGCCGAATAATGAAAGCCCTTATATTTGACCCGGTCGGAGGCGCAAGCGGCGACATGATTCTCGCCAGCCTTATCGAACTGGGCTGCCCGGTAAGCCACATACAGGACACCCTTGAACTTCTCGGCCTTGGAAAACCGGTAATCCGTCTTGAAAACAAAAAGGTAAACGGCGTCTCATGCCTCAAGCTCGATTTTGAAGTCCGTGATGAAGAAACCGAACGCTCATGGAGAGACATCAGGGATATGATAAACTCTTCAGGGCTGGCCGGTGGCATTGCCGAAAAGGCCCTTGATATATTCGGTATACTGGCATCAGCGGAGGCAAGAGTGCACGGGGTGGCGACAGATGATGTACATTTCCATGAGGTAGGTGCCGTTGATTCCATATTCGATATTGTCGGAATCTCAGCCGCAATCGACTTTTTCAAACCTGACGAGATTTTTACAACACCTCTTCCTCTAAGCACGGGAACTGTTGAATCCCGTCACGGCACCATACCTGTTCCGGCGCCTGCAACTCTCCTGCTTATTGAGGGCCTGCCTTCGAGAATGACTGATATCAGGGGCGAGCTGGTCACACCCACCGGCGCCGCCGTAATAAAGGCACTTGCCGCACAGGCTGAACTTCCCGGTCTTTCAATAATATCTTCAGGGTACGGCTGCGGGGCAAAAACCTTCCCCCGCTGGCCCAACATGTTCAGGTCCATTCTTTGCGAGGCATCCGCCGGAAACGAAAGGGTTTATGTCATCGAATCGGATATCGATGATATGATCCCTGAAGACTGGGATGCCGCTGGTGATAAAATAAGAGAGGCCGGAGCAATCGACTTGTGCCTTGTTCCATGCATCATGAAAGAGGGTCGCCCGGGAAATATACTTCGTGTGCTTTCATCAGTGGTCAACCTTGAATCAGTATGTTCCGCTATGCTTCAGCATACGACTACAATCGGAGTCAGATATTATCCGGTAGAGAGAAGAATCCTTGAAAGGCGCGTATTCCAGCTCGATACCGCATACGGAAAAATAAGGATAAAAGAGGTTGTCACACCTGACGGGTCTTTAAGGCGCAAACCTGAATACAAAGACATGAAAAAAATCTCGGAAGAGCTGAACATCCCTGTCCAGAGAATCAGAGACGAAGCTTCGAAAATGCTTTCATCTTACTCAAAAGATGGAGGTGAAAAAAAATGAAAGACATACTGGATAAGTACAAATCAGGCCTGATCGATGATGCACAGGCCAAAGAAATGATAATGAAAATCTTCTATGAGCGCGGCGAGGAATTCATGCTGGACATGCACAGACAGGAAAGGCTGGGTTTCCCCGAGGTGGTGTTTGCAGAAGGAAAATCCACCGAACAGGTGCTTGATATTGTCGAAAGGATGCTTCCACAATCCCAGCCGGTGCTCATATCAAATGTCTCTGACACCCAGACGTCTGCAATAGAGGCGAAGTTTTCTTCACTTCCGATTCAAAAAGCGGGAAGGATGATGACGGTAGGCGCAATGCCCGAAGATAAATCACTCGGCACAGTAGGCGTCATAACCGCCGGAACCTCTGATATTCCTTTTGCAAAGGAATGTATTCTCATTCTTGAAGCCACCGGCGCAAAGACCCTTGCCTATTTCGATGCGGGTGTTGCAGGGATTCACCGCCCGTTTTTGAGCCTGAACGATGTGAAGGACGCTGAAGTCCTTATAATCCTTGCAGGCATGGAAGGGGCGCTGCCGACGCTAATTGCATCGGTCACGGACAGGCCTGTGATTGCAGTGCCCACCCCTGTGGGTTACGGCATAGGCGGCGGCGGAATCGGCGCCATGATATCCATGCTGCAGTCCTGCTCTCCTGGTGTCGTAACGGTCAATATAAGTAATACCATCGGCGCCTCCGCAGCAGCGATAAGGATACTCAGAACCTTAAAACACTCTTTTGAGAAAAAAACCCGCAGCAGATAAAAACCGGAAAATATACAGGATTTTGTTTTCAGCAGACCCAGCTTTTGTCAGGATTATCAACCGCAATATTATTTTCATATTAAACATGAGAATTCTTGCTGCCGATATGATGCATTAATCGGGATTTGTTTATGCGGGCATGATTACCAGAAGCGGCACCGACAGGCTGCTTGCAGATTCCGACAACAATTCACACAAGGAGGTAGGCGATATGGCTAAATGTGCAAAAAAGGCAGCACCCAAGGATGCGAAACCTGCAGCCAAGAAATCAGGATGTGCAAAATCAGCCAAACCCTGCGCTGCAAAGAAAAAGGCTTAACTTGAAGCAGGTCCCGCCTGCATGGAAACATCTGAGCGCAGGCGGGGAAATTTCTCTATTCATGGATCGTCAAAGGCTTTTTCCTTGACTTTGTTTTTCACGGTTGTTTAGAGGGGGGATATGAAAATTAATGACATTCCCGAATTGCCCGTTAAAGGATTCATGCCTCATGACGAAGGTCTCAGGCTTTACGAATTAGCAAAGGATGCAAGCAGTTTCGGCGCCTGCCTTGAGATTGGAAGCTATTGCGGCAAGTCTGCACTCTACCTCGGCCTTGGATGCAGGGAAAGTTCAGGCATCCTTTTCTCAATAGACCACCACAGGGGCTCTGAAGAGCAGCAGCCGGGCCAGGAATATCATGACGCGGAACTTCTTGATGATAAATCAGGGAAGATCGACACTTTCAGATTTTTCAGGCAGACACTTGAAATCGCCGGGCTAGAAGACACGGTTGTCCCGATTGTATCGAAATCGGCTGTTGCGGCCCGGATGTGGTCAACACCGCTTTCCCTGGTTTTCATCGACGGTTCACACGCCTTTGAATCCGCCCTTGTCGACTACATATCCTGGTCCTCGCATATCATGCCAGGCGGCTATCTTCTCATGCATGACATATTCGAAGACCCGAAAGACGGCGGACAGGCCCCGTATGAGGTATATAAAATAGCCGCTCAATCAGGCCTCTTCCGTGAACTTAAGAGAACAGGGTCGCTCAGGGTTCTCAAACGGCTTATACCCGGAGAGATTAAATAGACCCGCTTATCTTTTCGATTTTCAGGAGCCAAGAAGGACGTTCTTCGGATATTCGGTATTGGTTTTCTGGATGATGTTCAATTTCTCGATGTAGGATGTCTTATCGTCTTGTCCACTGATATGCAGTGAAAACCATCCGAGCAAGACTGTAAAGATTGGCACGTTATATTTACCTTCAGCTGATAACAAAAAATGAATATTCCAAGAAATATTGAAAGATGCATTGGACCCTTTTAATATCAGTCAGAGCACAAGGCCCGAACCTGAGGAGTTACTTGCGGTATGTCCCCCCGGAGTCGATATATTTCTTAACCGATGCCAGCGACTTGCTGACACCGCTTTTCTTGAATATATCTTCTATGAATTTCGGGACATTTTTAACGCTGACGTTGCTGCCGTACCGGGCAAGCGTCCTGCCCCGTCCGTATGGATAGAACCTGTAAAAGCCTCGCAGATCTGCAAGATCGTTTTTGAAGTCGGGATCCAGGCCCCAGTAGAAGTAGTAATCGGGTTTGTCGAAATGGTGAATGACCCTGAAGGTCTGTGTAATGAAGAGCGCCCTGACCCTGAATTCGATTTTGTCCTCAAGCTGGGCTTTTGTGATGACCCTGCTCATCTCAAGCTCCTTGAGATATTTGTACTGGTCTTCCGTATGATAGAACAGGTTCCAGGTCTCCTCCGGTGAACGGTCGAAGACTATTGCCGCCTCTATCAGCCCGGACTGCTCATCCGGTGAGGTTGCTGTGAGGGTAAACACCGTCTTCCCCCGTGCAAGCTCCTGCTTCTGAGCCTCGCTTAAGCCTGCCATGCCGTCTGGACCGAAATCGGGCATTGCAGCGTTGATACATTCCGGGATGAATGCAAGAAAAACCACCAGAAGAAACACCATCCTTTTAATCTTCATCATTTCGCATCCCTCTAATCCACAGGAAAGGCAATTAATTCATTTTAAAAAATACACTAAAAACAAGCGGCTCTCCAGCTAATTACAGTAAGCATATTGACTTGAAGGTAATTCAGGATACTTTTTAATTCATTTCCCTGATATTAATGATGAGCAAGTTGATCGTCACCGACGAAGCCAATAATATTAGAATGGGATGACAATCAGTGCTTCAATTACCGGCAGACAGTTCTTGAAAGGCCTCTGCCAGATTGATTCATCTGAAATGAGTAGATTTTTCTAATAGAACATGGCCGGATCATGACAATTGATACCGGCTTTTATATCAAATGCATGAAATCTTGTCCTGTTGGGGGCAAGCGGAAAAATATCAGGCCGGGGGGAATATTATGAAGCACCGTTTTATCAGGCAGCTGCAATTGACGGTCTTTATGACATTTATGATTTTGTCGGGCTGCAACGATGGAGCAGTAACCATAAATACAGAAAAGGAACTGCAGACCATGGACGGTTTCGGCGCCTCTGGCGCATGGTGGGCCCAATATGTCGGCACGTGGGATGACGATGTCCGCAATCATATTGCAAAACTCCTCTTCGACCGTACCGAAGGCATCGGCATGTCAGTATACAGATACAATATCGGGGGAGGCCTGCCTGCCGCAGGCATATGGGATACCTGGCGCCAGACAGAAACATTCGAGGTATCGAAAGGAGTATATGACTGGTCGCGTGATGCAGGCGGAGTGTGGTTTCTGAAACAGGCCCAAGCATACGGCGTCGAGAACCTTCTGGCCTTCGTCAACAGCCCGCCTGCCCGCATGACGGTATCGGGACTGACTACAGGACAGGACCTCCCGGTAGAGGGAGATATCGACCCCGGGGCAAAGGCACTGATACAGGACATCATGATGACAGCATTAACCCCAGACTCGATATGGCGCAGCCCCTGGTCAAACCTGCGTCCTGACATGGTGGATGACTATTCCGCATATCTCGTGGATGTTCTTGATCATCTCAGAAACCATGAAGGAATCCCCGTAGGATGGATAAGCCCCATCAATGAGCCTCAATGGGCCTGGCGGGGCGGACAGGAAGGCTGCCACTACACGCCTGATGAGTGCATGGAGGTCATGCGCTCGCTCATGCAGGCGATAGATGCCTCAGGCATGCCTGTAAAAATAAGCGGTGTCGAGTCCGGCTCCTGGTTCTCAGCCGATTTGTACCTGAACGCTCTTATGTCCGACCCTTATATTGCTGCCGGATTAGACAGCTTTTGCGTCCATTCGTACGGACCGGAAATCGTCACTCCTTTGAAAAAGCCGCTTGCCTGCCTGGTAAAAACAAAGTGTCCAGGGACAAAGCTCTGGCAGACGGAATGGTGCGAGATGGTTGGCGGCCGCGACACAGGCATGGATTCCGCCCTTGTCATGGCAGATCTGATGCACGAAGACCTGACTTTAGGCAATGTAGCATCATGGCAGCTCTGGATAGCGGTCTCAAAATACGACTTCCATGACGGCCTGATATATGTCGATGAGAACACGCATTCAGTGACCGAGACCAAGCGCCTCTGGGCAATGGGAAACTTCAGCAGGTTTGTGAGGCCGGGCTTTGTGCGTGTACCGGCCCTTTCCAGTGCCCCCGGCCTCAAAACGACGGCCTTCCGCTCAGCCGACGGGGAAAAAATAGTGCTTGTTGCAATCAATGATGGAACCAAATCTCTTGAGATGCGGCTGCCGGTGCTTGCAGAATATACAAAAATGGATGCATACGAAACTTCGGAAATCCATAATCTGGATCTGCTTTTCAGTTCCGGCCAGCAGAATAAATATATTTTCCCCGGAAGGAGCATCACAACACTTGTCTTTGAAAAAGAATGAATGAATTTCATAAAGACTTAAAATTTGAATTAAAGAAATTACGGAGGTAACGATGAAGAGCATAAAAACTCTAATCCTGTTGGGCATACTCATAATAACCGCATCAGGCTGTGCATGGCAGAAGAAGAACATTGAGGCCACAGGCGTTTTTCACGAATTTCATGGAATCTATACGATGGTGGAGCCTGCCGACCTCGATCTTTACCGTGAACTGCTCCCCGCTCCTCTGGAAATGCCTGATAAACCTGTGGTGTCGCTGTTCGTAGTGGATTATACCGAAGTCCATCCCTGGCCCATGACACCTTATCTTGAGGGCGCCGTCTTCCTGCGCGCCAAATACAAGGGACAGGAAGGCTGGCACTGCAAGACCATGCCGGTTAACAAATGGGTTCCCAACAAGGGAGGCCGTGCCCTGGGCTTCCCGAAGTATGTTACCAAGACCGTCTCTCTTGACCCCGATGGTGATAGATGGAAGGGCGAAGTCAAGGACAAGGGCCGGCTCAAGCTGTTACTGGAGTTTACACCCGGGCTCACACGCGAACTTATTCCCCAGGAGGCAGCCATATTGGAAGCAGGTCCGGGAAAAGCCCTGGCCGACCCGGTATTCCTGTTCGTACCGCCGGATGAGGGCACTCATTTCCAGAAGGTGGAGATGGTAAACGTGGTTCAGCCTCTCTGGTCTGCATCGCCTGGCATGGTCAGAATCACGATCGGGCCTGATGAGCCCTGGGCAGGCCTGGTTGCACCGGGCGCAGTCTCACCCGGATTCTTCGCAGAGTTCAAGGGTGCAGCCAACCTGGTGCCGACAAAACTGACAGAGATAAAAAAAATAAAACAATGAAGGTTCATGAAGATGATTTCTGGATGAAATCAAAACATATTTCTTTCAAAACAATATATCAAAATGATTGTTTACCGCGAGAGGCATGAAGGACACGAAGAAAACACTTTCAAATCGCCGTGGTTTCATTCCATTTGTTTCTCTTCGTGACTTTCGTGTTCTTCGTGGTTCATATCTTTAGAAGTAATTCGTAATAATCACACTTAAGCGTATACTGGATAGAGTTATCGCGACATCAAGATTTTCTGCCGATGACAAAAAGTGCTGCCGCAGGTCAAAATTTCAGAAAGTACTAGATCTCCGGCGGGTAGTCCGAAAATTTGTTGAAAGTCCAGAACCACTGAGTGCCGGCCGGGGTGCTGCTCGATTTGATAAAACCCTTCTCAATCAATGAATCGAGCGTCTTGAATGTCAGCTCCGGATCAGTATCCGTCGCTTTTGCAATCCTTGCCGAAAGGTTTTCGATGCTGCCGTTTCCGCTATCGAACCCTCCCATCTCTTCAATCAGGTCGCCGTTAAGCATCTTGAAGACCAGGTTCATGCGTCTGTGCCCCACAACCCTGAGCCATTCGTAATCCGTTGAAATGCCTTCATTTACACGGCGGACAACCTCTTTCCATATCTCCTCATGTACATACAGATGCTCGTTCATGAAATTTTCAATATCTTTTGGCGTCAGCGCCGAGGTTTTTACGATGGCATGGTTCGCATCATAAAGATCAAAATCATCGGTCAATATCTCCACATCGAACTTCTCGGTCTCTTCCCAGATCGTCGTCCCGGGGAAAGGGGCCAGAAGGTGATAGCCATAGTCTATGCCTAGGCTTTCCGCGAATGTCTTGGTATCATTAATGCTTTCATGCGTCTCACCGGGAAGCCCGATGACAAAAGACGCATGCGGCGTAACTCCTGTCTTCCTGCAGGCCTCGACCGCCTTTCTCGCCTGCTCGAGCGTTATGCCTTTTTTAATTCGCTTGAGCATCTCAGTATTGCCGGTCTCGATGCCGAAGCTGACTGTGTCACAGCCTGTTTCTTTCATCATGGAAAGAACCTCTTCATCGACCGTGTTGACACGGGAAAAGGCAGTCCATGTGAATTTGATACCGCGCTTTTTTATCTCGTCACAGAATATTCTTACCCTGTCCTTGTTCGATGTGAACAAGTCGTCAGCGATATTGATGCGGGTAAAGCCGTAGGAAAGGATCTCTTCGACTTCGTCAACCACCAGTTTCGGAGACCGGTAACGCACCTTGTAGCCGACCATTCTCCTTCCAAGGCAGAATATGCACTGGTTCGGACAGCCGCGGCTGGTTATGATGCTGACAGGAAATCCCAGCGCCTGGTAGCGGTTCATGGGAAGGAGATGCCTTGCCGGTTTAGGAAGCGTATCAAGGTCATGAATCAGTTCGCGCCTGCCGGTGAAAATAACCTCGCCGTCCTTTCTGAATGCTATGCCTGCGACATGCTCCCATTTCGACCGGTTGTGGATTACCGGCAGAAGCTCTTTCAGCGTTTCCTCTCCCTCACCTATCACGATGAGGTCGATCTCGGGATATTTATTGAGCGTATTTGCAGCGTCAAATGACACATGCGGCCCGCCCATCATGGTAATCACATCGGGATTATGCCTTTTCGCATCCTGCATTATTGCAGCCGCACCCTTGAAATTCATGGTCACGGAATTTGCGCCGATGACATCAGGTCTGAATGCATCCATTTCATAAGCAAGCTTTTCAGGAGAATATTTTCTTACGATATAATCAAGTATCGTGACATCTGCACCCGCCTCTTCACAGGCAGCAGCAACATAACAAACGCCGAGAGGTGGAGACGGCGCTTCTTCAAGCGGATAAGGTGATGCTACAATAGCTACTCTCATCAGTCTCCCCTTTTTGGAAATGCCATGGACCTGATCCAGCCCAATATCGAATTATTCTTCAGCATCTTTCTGTCAAGTTCGTCATGTTCCATTTCAAGCCTTTCCCTGTCAGAGAACCAGTGTGAACGTTTGTGCATATCTTTTTTTGTATCGATATCCCTGACTTTTTTTGCAGGATTCCCCGCCGCAATGCAATTGGCCGGAATATCTTTCGTAACAACGGACCCTGCGCCTATAACGCTGTTATCTCCTATCGTAACGCCCTTGCAGACAGTCACGCTGTCGCCGATCCATACATTGTTGCCGATAATTACCGGTGAGGTGGTACCCATCGATGTCACCCTGTCATATATACCATGCCAGTCGGAATCGGTTATATATGCCTTGCCTGCAATCATGCAGTCATCGCCTATCACCACCCTGTTCGCTGAGCTTATCCTTACCCCGGGGCATATTAGGCAATAGTCGCCTATAGTAATACTTCCCATGCCTTTATTTTCCGGCCAGACGGTAAGCCTTACCGTGTAGTCCGGGGCGGATATTACATTGACGCATTCCCCTATCCTTATCGGTCCGCCGAATATATGGACATTCCATGGTTTCATGAAAGTATAGCCGTCTCCGAGATATTCAAGCTGGGGTTTTATAAAACGCTCGACATAAAAATCCCTGAACCAGAGATCGAGCTTCTTGATGTAATAGGGTCTGTGATCCTTAATCAACTTTGAACCTAGCCTCTCATTTCGGCTGCATAGTCAGAACTTTCCATTCTGAGGCTTTCTCCCATAAACAGGCTCCTGCGGCGTTGCGGCATGCTTGCGCTTTCCCAGAATGAATGATCGAATATATGAGAACCTGCGGTAATGCCGGTAAGGGCGTCATGTGCCATCATGACAACCGCATTTGTCCACGTTATCTTGTCCTCGGGCCAGATGACGCCGTCGGGGAATGTCACTCCACACCAGTATGTGCCGTCGTCAAAGCGCTTATCGCTTATCCATGAGAATACATTTGCTGCCAGATCGGGCTTCCCCATCCCTGCAAGTGCAATTGTGAGTTCTGATGTCTCGGCCATCGTAACCCAGGGCCTGTCGGAAACGCATCTGATACCGAGTCCTTCAACGGCAAAGGTGTCCCAAGATTTTTCAATTCGCTTGATTGCCTGAAGCCCTGTCATGGCCCCTGACAGAACCGGATAATACCAGTCCATGGAAAATCTGGCCTTTTCACTGTTGAACAGATGCGGTCTGAAACGTATGGCATCCCTTAGTCTCACAATAGCTTTTTCCCATTGCGGCCTGTTTTTGCCAAGGATATAGGCGATTGCAAGCGCACACCTGATACTTAAAAAGATGGAACTGGAACCCGTGAGCAGCGCCATGGTATCAACTTTGTCTTCCGAATTTTTCGCCCAGTATATTTCTCCGCCAGGGGCCTGCATGCCCAGCGAAAAGTCGATCCCCCTGTTCACTGTATCCCACATGCTTAAAAGGAACTGCTTGTCTCTGGTAATCAGGTAGTGATGGAATACACCCACAGCAATATAAGAGGACATGTTCGATTCCTTTGTCCTGTCCTCGGGTTCACCGTTTTTGTAAGCGGAATACCAGCTCCCGTCCGTGTTCTGAAAATCGGCCATCCATTCATAAGCCCTTCTGGCCTCATCAATCGACCCTGCTATGGAAAGTCCCATCGCCGATTCGACATGATCCCAGGGGTCTGTTTTCCCGCCTTCATGCCATGGAATTTCCCCAGTGGGAAGCTGCAGATTCAGGATTGAATCCGCCAGCAGATTCATATCGACTGCATGACCGTTAATCGCCTTTAATATCTCAACACCCATACTACTCACCTTTCGTCAGATAAAGAACGACGCTCTTGGCAATTACAGGATTAAGCATCCTGTCCAGAAACCTGGTCAGAAAAGGCTTCTTCATAATGTCCCATACAAGAAACTTGTGGTAAAGCCTTACAGGCCATGCCTTATCATTCTTGTGGCCGACGAGGCACTTTATCCACCAGTACGGACTGTGGAGCGCGTGCGCCCAGCCTGAACCAACCAGTTTTGCCCCTGCATCCTCCAGCATTTTGATAAGTTCATTCCTTTTGTATATCCGTATATGCCCGCCCTTTTCATTATGGTACTCGTATGAAAGGGCCCAGCATATCTTTTCGGGAAAATAACGCGGCACACTCACTACAAGAGACTTCCCGGTTTTTAATACCCTTAATATCTCGCTTATGGCCTTTTCATGCTCAGGTATGTGTTCAAGCACTTCAGAGCAGATCACGCAATCAAATGAGGCATCGGCAAAGGGCAGATTCGTTATGTCGCTTAAAGAGACATGCCCGATTCCGCCCCCGTCTTCACCTTCATGTCGCATTATTTTAAGGGTGTTCTTGGCCTTGGTTGCATCCTCCCTGTTCATATCTATTCCAACTACATGGACATTTTTATATCTGAAGGCTTCGCTGAGATGACGACCTCCTCCGCAACCGGCATCAAGAACCCATGAGCCGGGTGAAAGGTCAAGCCTTCGGTAATCAACTGTCAGCATATATTGCCTCTTTATAGACATTTGCAGTAGCCAGTGCCGTATTTTCCCAGGTGAAGTTTCTTATTACTCTTTCATAACCGGCCTTTGCAAGTTTATGGCACATGCCGGGATTGTCTAGCAGAGTTATTATCGCTTTTTCAAGTGCGGAATCATCGGCAGGAGGAACAAGCAGTCCGGCATCCCCCACAACTTCAGGCAATGCTCCGCCGGTTGTGCTTATAACAGGAACCGCACACGCCATTGCCTCGCCTGCAGGAAGCCCAAAACCTTCATATATGGACGGAACAACAGCTATCGTGCTGTTTGCATAGTACCCGGCAAATTCTTCTTCTTCAATACGGCCTGTAAATGTAACAACATCATTTAAATTCAAATCCTTCACAAGCTGTTCAATTGCCCCGCCGGGTTTCGGTTTGCCTATCACCGTCAGATGAATGTTCCTTTTTCTTCGGATTCTGTCCACCGCATGCAAAAGATATTTCAGACCTTTGAGCGGTGTATCGGCGCTGTTTGTTACAATCAGACGGTTTGAAGGTCTTAAATTTCCGGGTATCGGATAGAATATTTCGGTATTTATTCCATTGGGTACCACATTGAAATTTGTGGCATCAACCTTGAAATCGCTGCTTATATCCTTTTTTGACGCCTCCGAAACCGTAATAAAGTGTTCCAGATTTCTTGCTACCCTCTTCTGCATGCCCAGAAAGGAATACCACCGCCATTTCTGGACCTTCCTCAGCATATTAGGCTGAGCACTGACTTCTATATCCCTGTCTTTTGTTATCGGATGATGAATCGTGGTCACCAGAGGCAGCAGCTTTTTAATCCCGAGCATGCCGTATGCCAGACACTGGTTGTCATGGACAACATCATAACGGTTTTTATTCTGCTTAAGGAATGAATATGCCCTGAGACTGAAAGTAAAAGGCTCGGGGAAACCTCCTGAACTGAGGAGCATCCACTCGAGAAGATTTACAGGAGACTTGAGTTCGCTGATCCTGGGCGTCCTGAAAAGGTCATTGGGATTGTACAAATCCAGACTCGGCAGCTTATGTAATATGATATCGTCATCAAGTATCGGATAAGGCTGCCCGGAAGCGACCTCCACGCTATGGCCGAGATCCTTCAGAGCCCTGCTGATTCTTCTTACATAAACGCCCTGTCCGCCTGAAGAAGGATTCCCGCGGTAAGTAAGTATGCATATCCTGAGCGGGGCATCTGATGCCGTGCCCGATCCTGCAATATTCCTGTTTTCTTTTATAGTGTCGGTTTGCATAATTTTCCAATGATTCCCGTAGTTTTAAGAACGTTACCCATATCAATAATACAAGCATAAATCAATGAAAAAGACCTTTAAGATATTTAGTTGGAATCCCGTTTGATAATCAGTTAAAATAATTTATATATAATTAAATTAATCTTAAAGCTTTGAACATTAACTTTCCGATATAAGAGAAAGGGAATAAAGTTCCTCATAAGAGGGGGCGCTGTTTATGAGAAAAGTGACTGTGGTTTATCTGGTTTTTTTACTTATCTTCGGAGTGGCGGGAAAGGCTTTTGCCGATGACCTTGATTTGTTCGGCAATAACGATATCAAGACCTCCAGACAAGATAAAGCCAAAAATCCTTTTGCCGAAAGACCCGATATCAGACTGTCAGCAGGAATCGGATACCTGCAGGGAGAAACCAGTTACCAGATAGGCGGGCATTTTGACAGTCCGCAATACGGTCCTTATGATTACCGGTTTCCGATAAGCGAACTGGACTGGCCGCTGAATGTGGTAATGGGTTCGGTTGACCTCACTGCCAGCTACTGGAGGCTTTCAGGAGCTCTTTCCTATAAAATGAATCTTTCCGATCCGAAACAGAAAATGGAGGATTCTGACTGGGGCGCAATAAGCGGTGATCCTGAAGACCTTATGGATGTATATTCGGAAAGCAGTGTTACCCTTGATGCAAAAATATTCGACGGCAACATAAATTTCGAGTTCCTTAAATATAAAGACTGGGGCATGCAGATAGGCGTGGGTTATCTCTGGCAGGATTTCAGCTATGTTGGAAGCAATGTTGACCAGTGGTATCCTCCATATCCCTCAGAACCTCA
The DNA here is from genome assembly GCA_036567785.1 of Desulfomonilia bacterium. Taxonomy (NCBI): domain Bacteria; kingdom Pseudomonadati; phylum Thermodesulfobacteriota; class Desulfomonilia; species Desulfomonilia bacterium. Next base: position 29,199 of record DATCTV010000006.1, read on the forward strand.
TTTTTATTATGGCGGAAGGGTTATTGCATACGATGTGACCTATGAAATTCCATATGCTCAGCTTCTGGTTAATTTTAACACAAAAAAATTCAGAGGGGCCCTGGCCTATCAGTATTCCCCGTTCGTGAATGCCGAAGACGAGGACAAGCATCTTCTCAGGTCTAAAGTCGGTAAAGGATACGATAGCGGATATATGAATGCCGTCCGTTTCAACTGCACTTATGATTTTACAAAACATTTTTTTGGAGGTCTCGATCTCAGCTGGAGACAGATTCAGACAACCGGATACCAAAGGCAGCATCAGGAGGCATGTGCGGAAAACAAGTATCAGGAATGGTGGGGAGATATCGACAATGAGATATACAGCGAGCAGAGAGAATGCAAGCTGTCTGCAGGGTTTAAATTTTAATATTAAACGACAGAAAACACCGGAGGTTTTATGATGCATTACTTAAAACTCATAAAATTGTCTTCCTTGATATTATTATTTGCCGGATTCTTCGGAATCGGGTGCGGCCACAGCAGTCCGGATGCAATGATAACAAACGACTCCAACATGTCGCTGTTCAGTTCTGCCTTCAGCAATGCTGGCAGCATACCTGTGACATACTGTTACAATGACGGATCATCAGGCCCTGACTTCAAAAACTACTCGCCGCCTCTTCAGTGGACAGGAACACCTGCCTCCGCTAAAAGCCAGGTAATTCTTGCCTGGTGTGATAATGACGGCTCTTCGAACTGGGTGTTATACATGCCGGGTTCTTCAGCCGCATCCCTTGTTGAAAACGCCTCTGCTTCAGGCAGCCTTCCGGCAGGCAGCATTCAGGGAAAGAACAGGTACGGGACAAACCTGTATGCAGGGCCTTATCCCTATTCGGATGTAGAAAGTTATGATTATGTTTTCGCTGTTTTTGCACTCGACAGCGAACTATCGGTATCTTCTTCAAGCACCATGGCGGATGTCCAGTCAGCCATGAACGGGCACATAATAGGAAGCGGATACATTACAGGCAGCTCGACAAGAATGATCCTTACTTCTAACGGACTTTCAGATGGCGGGGCTATACCCGTGAAATATGCATATTTAACTTCATCTAATTCATTATATTCGTCAGACTACTACAATTATAATTCAAATCCTGATTTCACATGGTCAAACGCTCCTTCAAACACAAGGAGTTTCACCCTTATCGTTGAAGACCAGGATGGAAATACAAACTGGATTGTATATAATATTGCGGCCATTAATACATCCATCCCGGAAGGCAGTGATAATGCACGGCCTAATCCGCCAGGATCCACATTCGGAACAAACGATTACGATATAATTGATTACATTGGCCCCACTCCTGCTTCCGGTCAATTGATGACATACTACTTCAGGCTATATGCGCTTGATACCGTTCTTGACGAGCAGGCTCTCGGTCACGCATACAAAGATCAGATACTGGCTGCCATGCAGGGTCATATAATAAGCGAGGCATCCATTTCAGGCAAATTCATCAGGCTTGAACTGAACAGCACGGGAAGGACATATTCAGATGCCTATCACGAATATATATGGGATAATGATTATTATTACAGGGGAATTTTCAGCAGCATTAATCCGCCTTTTACATGGAACAGTTCGGGCATACCCGCCGGTGCGGTCAGCATGGTCCTTTTAGGTACAAAAATGGTAAACTACAACGTTGCTGATGCTACCAAGACCTGGGTGCTCTATATCCCGCAAATTAATCCTCATTTATACAGTATTACAGAAGGCTGTTCATGGGATCGAGGACTGTTTCCTGGAAACTGGGTACAGGCAATGACTGATCGCAGCAAAGAGAGCGATGCACCAAACTTCGGCTATGACGGTTTTGTCTATTATTCAAACTCCACAGGTCGGCCGCACCCTTACCGCTTCGGACTATACGTTCTCGCATCAACACTGGGAATTACATACAATGATACCTATGACAGCGTAATCGAAGCATTGGAAAGTGCAACGGTATTGAATAAGGCGTTCGCAGGCGGCTATTATCTTAACAGGTTGCCGTAAGAACTTTAAACTATAAAGATTCTGTTCATGAAAACAGCCCGGCGACGGTGATGTCCCGGGCTTCTTTTCTTCTATAAGACCTTGAATCCAGGCAACAGCTTCAACCCTGTGTTTTCCCCGATTATTGACAATTGCCTTTCATCGGTTCCTGACTGCCGTCGATATGAAAAAAAGAGCTCTGGATTGCAGCAGGTGCATATTTTGAGGACAGCTATTTTATACCCTTCGATGCCGCCAGACTGTGCTTGAGCCTTTGCTGTTTCCCAGAGGTCGGCATATATGATGCCGTTTTCATTCCTTTGAAATTTTGAAGGTAAAAGGGTTGCCACGTCATTACCAACCCTGAAACAGCATGGACCGACAGCCGGTCCTATCGCCGCACTTAAATTGTGAGCCCCCATTTCCTTCATCTTTGATATGCATTTTCCGATAATGCCTTTTGCAAGGCCTTTCCAGCCCGCATGCACTGCGGCAAAGATACCCTCTTCAGATGTGAAAAGAACCGGCACGCAGTCGGCAGTCCTTATTACAAGTGCGTCTTCGGGATTGTTCGAAATTATCCCGTCGGCCTCAGGTATCCCGGAGGAGATTATTTCCGATGTACTTACAATTGCGTCTCCATGAACCTGATTAAGCGTAAATACCCTGTTTGAGCCGAGGCCTATGGCAAGCTTGTTCTTTACTGATTCAGCAGAACCGTCAATGCCGCCAGTATAGTCTTTAGTGCAAAATATCCCGTTCATGTTGTAGGATATATTAGAATAGTTCATTGGAGGCTATATGAATAATGAATGGCAGAAGGTTTTGGACAGGTTCTCCTATGGCATATACATCGTATCAGTCAAAAATGGTCCTTATGACAACGCCATGATAGCATCGTGGGTGACTCAATGTTCGCATGAACCCCCTCAAGTATGTGTTGCAATCAGACGAAACCGGCTCTCCCACAGCCAGATATTAAATGCTGGCGCCTTTTCAATAGGAATTCTGCCACAGGGTGAAACCACACTTATAAAAAGATTTAAGATACCCGACTGGCAGCACAAGTTCGAGGGACTGGAAACCAGACATACCATATTAGGAAACCTGATGCCCCAATCTGTTATAGGATATCTTGACCTTGAACTAGTCAATACGATTGAAACAGGAGACCATACCCTTTTTATAGGGAAAGCCGTCTCAGGCGAGTTTCTTCATGACATTGAGCCCATGACCGTAAAAGATTATGATGGATGCTACAGAGGGAATGCATAAAAAAGGGGGCTTTGTAAGCCCCCTTTCTGTTCTCTTGTGTGGTGAATTTACTTATACAGCGAACTGTGCTTCGGTGATCCTGTGTGCACTCTCTTCTATCTTGCTCATGAGCTGGCACTTTGCGGGAACAAGCGCGGTTGTTCTCTGAATGTAGAACCTGGCGCCTTCAATTTTGCCCGTGTAATAGTCCTTATCCACTGCGCTTGATGTCGCTGCAAGGCCTTTCTTGGCCGCAGCAGCCATCTTGCAGTGCAGGCTGCCTACCAGAACTTCGGAAAGGGCTGTAAGGAAATCACATGCATTTATAAGCGGGTTGTAAGGATTGGTCTTCAGCATGCCGCGGAACCCCATTGCAAGCCCTGCAACCGCGTTCATCGCGTCTTCCACGATCTTGGCTTCGTCGGCCAGATCCTCATAAGCTTTGGCTTCAGCAATGAAGGACTGTATTTCGCCGAGCAGAGTCATGAAGTATGCACCTTTTTTCATACCAAGCTTTCTGCCGAGAAGGTCAAGGGCCTGGATTCCGTTGGTGCCTTCGTAAATCTGGTTGATCTTCTGGTCGCGCATCATCTGCTCAACTGGATATTCACGGCAGAAGCCATATCCGCCGTATGTCTGCACTGCGGTGCTGCAGATTTCCATACCGAGATCCGTTGAATATGCCTTGACCATCGGTGTGAGCATCTCTATCAGGCCTGTCCATTTCGTCTTGTCATCTTCTGTTTCTGCGATAAAGCTTCTGTCCATGCAATAGTAGCAGAAATATGCGAGAGCCCTGATGCCTTCAACGCCGGATTTCATCTTGAGAAGCATTCTGCGTACATCGGGGTGCTTTATGATTTCACGTGCAGGAGCGTTAGGATCGAGAACCATTTCTACAGGCTCTTTGCCCTGAATTCTTTCTTTCGCATATGAAAGCGCATGAAGGAATGCTGCGCCAGCCAGAGATACACCCATCATACCAACGCCCTGGCGTTCTTCATTCATCATGTGGAACATGATCGGCATGCCCTGGCGCTCTTCGCCCATCAGGTAACCGATACACTTTCCGTTTTCGCCGAAGTTGAGCGTACAGGTTGCATTGCCGTGAATGCCCATCTTGCTTTCGATATTTCCGCAGGCGACGTCATTAAATTCGCCAATAGTCCCTGTTGCATCATATCTGTATTTTGGAACAATAAATATCGAGATGCCCTTCGTTCCTTCGGGGTCTCCCTCGATTCTGGCAAGGACCGGATGGATGATGTTCGGTGTAAGGTCATGGTCGCCTGCAGAGATGAAGCATTTCGTTCCGGTTATTGAGAATGTGCCGTCCGGATTTCTCTTGGCTGTCGTACGGAGAAGACCGACATCGGAACCTGCTCCAGGCTCGGTAAGGCACATGGTGCCTGCCCATTCGCCTGAATACATCTTCTGAAGGGTTATATCACGCAGCTCATGCTGGAAGAAGTCTTCAACAAGTCTTGCCGCACCGTGGGTAAGACCGGGATACATAAGGAACGCCTGGTTGGTCGAAAGGAACATGTTGGCGCATGCAGCTGAAACGACTGCAGGAAGCTGCTGTCCGCCGAGATCATAACTTTCAGATGTCGTCATCCATCCGCCTTCACAATAAAGCTTGTAAAGCTTGTGGTATGCCTCTGGTGCATAAACCTTGCCATCCTTGAAAGTTGCTTCAACCGGCTTCCTTTGAACTTCGTCAGGATATGTCGGCGCTATGTCGTTAACAGCCAGTTTTGCTGCTGCATCGAGCGTCATATTGACCGTGTCGGCATCGTGGTCCGCATAGCGGCCCTTGCCGAGCAGAGTCTCACCAATGTTGAAAACTTCATGCAGAAGAAATCTAATATCCCTTTCATCAATCCATTTACTTGCCATAATATCCTCCTAAGGTTTACTTTTGTTTGCTTATGAATGAGCATTCATTCTATAACCTCATGTACAGATTGTGTCAATAAATAAGTCATATAGACTCCCGCCTATTATTATATCATCTTGTAGATTGTACTAAGATTTCCATTGTGCCATAATTCTCTTACAAATAATCTGTGGAGGTTCTCCTATGCAGGAAAAAGAGGGTATGTTCAAATCAAATGACGGAACCGATATCGTCTGGATGGCATGGCTGCCTGAAGGAAAACCAAAAGCTGTCATCAATATAATCCATGGATACGACGAACACATCAGAAGGTATGCGAATGTAGTTAATGAACTGGTCCCTGACGGATATGCCGTTTTCGGAGTTGACCACAGGGGACATGGAAAATCAGGTGGCAGAAGGTGCCATGTGGACAGCTTCAACGAATACATAATCGACGAACTGAAATTCATGAGAGACATAATCAAAAAGGAATATCCGGATACCCCTCTTTTTATTTTAGGCCACTCAATGGGCAGCATTATAGCCATGAACCTTGTCGAGAATCATCCGGAAGGGATAAAAGGTGTCGTGCTTTCGGGATCAGGTTCATACCACGGCCCGAAAACAAAGAAATCGGATATTCTTCTGTCTAAAATAGGATCAAAGCTGTTCCCGAAAGTTCATATCAAATTCCCGCTGGCACCGGATTTCATAACTCATGACCCCGGAATTCTTGATGCATATATCAACGATAAGCTCAGATGCGGTAAAATCACACCAAGACTTGCCGAGCAGCTGATGACGTTTCTTATCGAAGGCGCCCGTAACGCAGGCATGATCAAAATGCCGCTGATGCTTCAATACGGAACGCTTGACATCTCATTCTCAAAACAGAAGGAACTGTTCGACAGTGTCGGCTCCACAGACAAGACATACAAGAGCTATGAAGGATTCAAACACGAGGTCTACAACGAAATGCCCGAGATGAGGGCAGTTGCTTTAAAGGACCTTCATGACTGGCTTAACGCCAGAATATGAAAGGATATCTGATACGATATCCTTTCATATTCAGACAAAGCAGGTTCTTTAGAACCCTCCGCCTTCTTTCGGCGACGGCCCCAATGTGAAAACGAGAAATCCACCGTCTTTTATGTCGGCATGCCTTAAGGACGGTTTCGTCAGTCTGATGCCGTTGAGCGTCGCCTTCTGCACATACATATTTGCAAGCGACTGATTCTCGGCGACAACAGTCAGGGTTCTGCCGCCGCCCATATTGATTTCAGCCCTGTCAACTATGGGCGCCCCGATCCAGTACCGGTCGGTTCCCGCGACAGGATAAAGACCGATTGCCGAAAAGATATACCAGGCGCTCAAAGTGCCTCCGTCATCATTGCCGTCCAGTCCGTTTACATCCGTGCTGTGGCGTTCGGTAAGCGCCCATCTAACCCATTTCTGGGTCAGTTCAGGTTTCCCTGCCTCGTTGAAAAGATAAGGCGCATGGATGTCGTGCTGATTTCCCTGCCAGTAGCCGGGCCCGGGATCGATGGCGGCACGTGTTCTGCTGGCATCTGACATGAAATTGTCAAGTTCGGTGATGAAATAATCCTTACTCTTGAAAAGTCCGATGAACCCGGCAGGATCATGCGGAGCGGTCCATCGCCAGTGTCTGGGCCCGCCTTCGCAATATGCCCTTGCAATTTCCTCAGGAAGTATGTCGTCATAATAGCTTGTTATATTCGGATAAAAAGGCTCAAGCCAGGAACCATTCGAATACCTTGGCTGAAAATACTGAGTCTCGGGATTGAAAATATTTCTGTAGGTCATCGATTTTTCCCTGAATAAAGCCGCATCTTCGGGTTTTCCAAGCGCCTCGGCAAGCAGTGCGATGCTCCCGTCTGCCCATGCATATTCCAGTGTACGGCTGACCGACTCCTTTATTTTGTCATCAGGGCAATACCCGTAAGCTATGCATTCAAGATTGCCGTCCCTTACATCGGCATCTGACGGACCTTTTTCAAGCGATGTCAGCTTCATGTATTCATATGCTTCGGCAGCTTCGAAATCAGTTATACCTTTGAGATAGCTTTCAGCCATGATCATGTCGGCCGGAGTGCCGAACATGGATCCGGTATATCCGCTGCCGGAAGGCCATCTGGGAAGCGTTCCTCCCATGCGGGCCATACGGATAAGGCTCTTCAGGCAGTCCCTCTGAATTTCCGGGGCGATCATTACAAGAAGCGGATGCTCGGTCCTGAATGTATCCCATAACGACATGTCGGTACGGTAAGTATAATCATCAGCAACACCTACCTGATTCTTGAAACCAAGGTATCGCCTGTTAACATCGGTAAAATCTGTTGGCATTATCATCACATGATACAGTGCGGTGTAGAATATGGTTCTAATCTCAGGATCAGCAGTTTCCATATTTATCCTGGAAAGCCATGCCTCCCATGTCTGACGTGCGGCGTTTCTTACCCCTTCGAAATCAAGAGACCCCGCTTCAGCATCAAGATTTTCTCTTGCGTTCTCAAGGCTTACAAAGCTCATGCCGATTTTGATTTCAACGGGGTTGTTTTTTATGTTGCCGAAATTGATGTCAGCGCCAGCATCGTCTCCTGAGGATTCAAGCTTTCCTCCAACATTCTCACCGTCGCTCCATGTGGCAAATGTTGCAAAAGGTCTGTTGAAACGGGCCACGAAATATCCCTTGAGGCCGCCGTATCGACTCGAAAATGCTGTCAGAACCCGGCCTTCACCTTCAATTTCCCTGGTATCAGGAAGAATTTTCACCCTGCCTTCGGTCGCATGGCCGCCTGCAAGGAAACTGGTCGCATCTATCAGTATGTGTGCATCCCTGCCAGAGCCGAATGTATAACGGTGGACGCCGACATGTTTGGTGGCTGTCAGTTCGGCAAGACAGTTTATTACAGGCAGGTTCACTGCATAATAGCCGGCAGTTGCAACCTCCTGCTTATGTGAGAAGTAAAGCGGCTTCTTCAGCCTGTCTGCAGGGTCAAAGTTACCGACAGAAGGCCTCACCCTGAAATGGCCAAGGTCAATTGCGCCCGTGCCGGAAAGCCTTGTATGGCTGAACCCCCACAGATAATTGTGGCCGTAATAATAACCGGCTGTCCCGCACTTTATAATATTGTTGCCCCCGGGGAAGGTCGTATCCGGGCTAAGTCTGACCATTCCGAAAGGTGTTGTTGCGCCCGGAAAGAGCATGGCGCTTGCCCAGGGTATGCCGCCTGTGCCGATGAATGGATCAACCCACCTGCCCAGTTCTCCAGGCTTTGTATCAGGCATGGGCTCGCACCGAGAAAGGCCGAGCATGAATAAGGCAGAAAAAATCATTACCGCTATTAATGTCAGGCGGAAAAAAGTGTTCCCTGATGTTCTCATTTTACAGCTCCTCATACGTAAACGGAATAAAAGAAAAACCTTAATTAAAATTATTGACTAAGACCTCCCGTGTCAAGGTCATTAATCCATCTTATCGTGTTCAAAAAGAAATAATCAGGCCATGCCGCTCCTGACGGATTTGTCCTGCAGGATATGAACAACCGTCGGGTCGACAAGCCCCATACCCTCGAAGGAAACCCTGCACAGGTTTTTTATCGACTCTTCAGGTGAACCTCCCAGCACGCCGTCGGTCTCCGACAGACCGTAACCTGCCAGCGCCATAAAGGCTGAGCGCACGGCTGTTTCTGCACCGCTCATGATCTTCATCGAGCATCCGGGTTTGGCCCCATCACAGATTATGCCGCACAGGTCGCCGATTACATTATCGATTGCATAACCTATCTTCTTCATGTCAATGCCGGCATTCTGATATACGAGGGCAATGGCGGCGGAGATGCTTGCCGCTATCGCGCAGCCGCAAATGACGGAGAGTTCTCCCATGAAGCATTTGACATAGGAGTTGACCGCATGGGATATCGCAATGCTCTCCACTATGCGATCAATCTCGATATCCTGATGCCTGCCCACTATATATGGGACAAGGATCGTGAGCGAACCCTGATTGCCGCTGCCGCCGCTTGTCATGACCGGTTCGGGCATGCCGCCCATTCTTGCATCTACCGCCGAAGCGACAGCCAGTTTGACCCTGTAGGAAAGGTCGTTGGCCATTATCCCTTCCTTCATCATATGTTTGAGCTGGTATGCGGTTCTCTTCATGTCGATTCCCTTCAAGGATACGGCTATGTTCATGTCTATTCCACGCTGAATGTAGGCCCGGTCATCCGCATCCATCACGATGACATTTTTCAGGACATCTTCAAGCTTCATCTCCCGCATGACATCCTTGTATCCCTTTTCGCGGGAACCTGCATGAGGGTGCTTTTCTATTATCGATTTCCCGTCTTTTTCGAGTTTAACGATGTTTGTATGCCCTTCAGCAACTACACATCGGACAACTGAGACACCGTCTGCAGCCTCGACCTCGACATGAAATTCCTTTTCGTCTTCCTTGCAGCAATATTGAAGCTTTCCTGAAGCTATAAGCTCTTTTGCAATATTTAAAACTTCAGGGGAAACATCCTTTAATATTTCAAGACGCAGTGAAGATTTTGCAATAGCGGCTCCGAGCGCCGCCGCAATCGCATTCCCTTTTGCGCCGCCGCTGTTGGGTACCGTTACGGCCGCCCCGTTCTTGTATGTGCCGGGATCCACGTAAAGCGTTATTTTTTCAACAGGTCCGCCCAGCAGTTCGACTGCGGCAGCGGCGGTATATGCACATGAAATGGGTTCGGTGCAGCCTATTGCCGGAAAAACTTCATTTTCAAATATATTTTTCAAAAGATTCATGTACGCCTCCGGTAAAATTTAGTATTAATAACAAGTTAGTTGATAGTAGCATGCGGCGTAATACCGCATCAAGGATGAAATCCGGGAGGTAATGATGATCGAAGATTTTGTAAAGATTGCACAACAGAATCCTGAAATACTTGTCTTCCTTTCCCTTGCTGCAGGGTATGCCATAGGCAAAATCAAGGTAAAAGGATTCGGGCTCGGCTCGACGGCTTCCGTTCTGATTGCTGCGATGGTATTCGGCCAGATCAGCATCGAGGTCCCGGGAATACTTAAAAGCATAAGTTTCGCGTTGTTTGCCTTCTGCATCGGCTATCAGGTCGGCCCACAGTTTTTCGGGGCGCTTAGAAAAGAAGGTTTGAATTATTTATGGATATCTCTCGTCGTTGCATTTGCAGGTCTTATAACTGCCGTAATACTGGGTAAGATACTGCACTTTGACCCGGGCACCACGGCAGGTCTTTTTGCAGGATCGATGACCCAGTCTGCGGCAATAGGAACCGCGCAGGGTGCGGTGGAGCACCTCAAAATCAGTGAGGCGGACAAGGCGTTGCTGAACGGCAACATCGCAATCGCATATGCAATCACATACATATTCGGCACAGTCGGCGTAATATTCCTATTTAAGATTCTGCCAAATCTCATGAGAATAAATATAAAAGATGAAGCGGAGAAACTTGAGAAAACAATGGGCGGCCTGTCGGATACATCTAAAAATCCTGAGTTGTTTTCATGGTCAAAGCAGGTGGAAATAAGGGCATATAAGGCATCAAACGCCATGGCTGTAGGTAAAACCGTGAGCGACGTAGAGAAGCTGTTCTTTCCTGCAAGGATTGCCATCAACAGGATCAAACGAGGTGACAGCATCCTGGAAGCAAGGCAGGACATGATTGTCAATTCAGGCGATATTCTTGTTGCTACAGGTAAACATACCGGCCTGGTAAATGCACAGGATTACATAGGTCATGAAATAGATGTATCGACTGTTGTAGAGCTTATAGGGGAATCCCTTGAGGTATGTGTCCTTAATCCCGAGATCGCGGGCAAAACCCTTGAAGAGCTTGCCCGTTACAAGGATGGCGCGCATGGTGTTTTCCTGAGAAAGATAACAAGGCAAGGCTCCGAACTGCCCATACTAAGCGGCACAGTCATAAACAAATGCGATATAATTCAGCTTGTAGGCGAGAAAAGCGACGTAGACCGCGTTGCAAAGGTAATCGGATATGCCGAAAAGCCTACATCCGCTACAGACCTGATCATGGTCGGCATGGGGTGTGCGATAGGCACTCTTATCGGCCTCCTGGTGCTTCCCGTTGCAGGCATACCCATAACTCTGGGCTCGGCCGGCGGTATCCTTTTCGCAGGACTTGTCTTCGGTTGGCTGCGCTCAAAGAGACCGACCTTCGGCCGGATACCCGAGGGCGGACAATGGCTGTTGAATGACCTGGGGCTTAATCTGTTCATCGCCTGCATCGGACTTGCTTCCGGCAGGCAGGCCCTTCATGCGCTTCAAGCTTCCGGACTGTCCGTATTCCTGGCCGGAGCCGTACTGGCGATTATCCCTATTATTATAGGCCTTATATTCGGAAGATATCTCCTTAAAATGAATCCCGTGCTGCTGCTTGGCGCCCTTACCGGTGCGCGGGTTATTCCTGCCGCGCTCAATACACTTCAGGATGATGCAGAAAGCAATACCCCGGTGATCGGTTTTGCAGCGCCCTTTGCATTTGCAAATGTATTCCTTACCGTCATGGGAAGTGTGATTATAAACATTATGTGAGTTTGTTTACCCGGCTGACGCGCCGCCGGCTTTTACTTCTCCCTGTTGACCATGGAAAGGAAATAATCGATAAAAACAGGATTGTCAGTTAGTTCGGGGTGAAATGTCGAAAGAAGGATATTGCCTGATCGAACTGAAACGATGTGGCCGTCAAGCTCGCTCAGAATCTCGCAGGAATCGTTTACCCTGGTTATCCTCGGCGCACGGATGAAAACCATGGGAATTTGTTTTTCAAGAAATGAACCGTTTTTAACAAAACTGTCGAGCTGGGCACCATAGGCATTTCTTTCAATATTTACATCAATGCATTCAAGGATACCGCCCTTTGACAGCAGGATGACGCCGGCACACGTCCCCCATACCGGCAGGCCCGTTTTGATAAGCTTTTTCAAAGGCTCAACGAGCCCGGCAAGTCGGATCAGCTTTGTAAGCGTCGTGCTTTCACCGCCGGGCAGAATCAGCCCCTTGATGCCTTCAAGGTGCTCGGGATAACGGATATATTTATAGGGGATGCCACGCTCGGCCAATTTGTTTGCATGTTCGACGACATCCCCCTGAAGGGCAAGAATCCCGATCATTACCAGCCTCTTGTTGCCAGCCTCTCTTCTTTCGGAATCGCAGCAATCTCGAGGCCTTTCATTGCAGCCCCCAGATTTTCGCTGACCCGTGCAATCAGTTTCGGGTCATCATAATGCGCGGTCGCTTCCACTATCGCCTTGGCCATGACAGAGGGGTTTGATGATTTGAATATACCGGAGCCTACGAACACCCCGTCAGCGCCGAGTACCATCATCAGCGCCGCATCGGCCGGCGTCGCAATCCCGCCTGCGGCAAAATTCACGACCGGCAGCCTGCCGTCGGCCTTTATGCCCTTTACCAGACAGACCGGTGCGCCAATTTCCTTGGCATACGCATAGATTTCATCATCCGGCATATTTATGACACGCCTGACCTGCTGCATGACCGTCCTCATATGGCGGACCGCTTCAACTATATTTCCTGTACCGGCCTCACCCTTTGTGCGTATCATGGCCGCACCCTCGCCTATGCGCCTTAACGCCTCGCCAAGATCACGGCAGCCGCATACGAACGGAATCCTGAATGCATGTTTGTCGATATGATTGGTCTCGTCCGCAGGAGTCAGGACTTCGCTTTCATCAATATAGTCAATCTCAAGCGCCTCAAGGATCTGTGCCTCGACGATATGTCCAATCCTTGCCTTTGCCATCACGGGAATGGTCACGGCCTGCTTGATCGCCTTGATAATAGTCGGGTCGCTCATCCTGGCAACACCGCCCTGCGCGCGTATGTCGGCCGGAACGCGCTCGAGAGCCATGACGGCTACCGCTCCCGCATCTTCTGCAATCTTAGCCTGTTCAGGCGTAGTAACATCCATTATGACCCCGCCTTTGAGCATCTGGGCAAGGCCCCTGTTCACCAGAACCTGTTCATTTCTATCCATAATCCACCTCTCGTTTAATGCCGTCCCAATGGTTTAAACATTGGGTTCTATTAATAGTTATTTTAAGTCTAGTCAACCTCGGCACACCGGTTTTTCAACATGTCAAAAACTTTTATTGCCTGAGCATATGTCTCATTCACACCCAGACTGTTGTCTATGATGATCGTGGCATATTTTTTCTTTTCATCGACCGGCATCTGAGAACGGATCTTCGCCATTGCTGCGGCCCTGTCTATATTATCCCTAACCATAAGCCTTTCAAGCTGGATATCTTCCGGGGCATAGACGAGTATGACATCGCTCATGCCCCGGTACATGCCTGATTCAATCAATAGAGGAACATCCAGAATGATGACCGCGCCGGGATTCTTTTCAGCATCACTAACCTGCCTGGCCATTTCAGAGAATACTTCTGGATGGACAATACTGTTTAGCACCTGCTTTTTATCCGGGTCATTAAAGATGATGTCACCCAGTGCCTTCCTGTCGATTTCACCGTTTTCCTGAAGGATGCATTCACCGAAATATTCGATTATCTTCAGGCAGGCCGGCTTTCCCTTAAGGACCGCATCAAAGGCTATTTTATCCGCATCAATTATAACCGCCCCGAGTCCGGCAAGCATCTTTGACACAGTCGATTTCCCCGTAGCGATGCTTCCGGTGAGTCCGACAGGTGAAGGTTTCCATTCTTTCTCTTTTTGTCCGGCCATACATGTCCCTTTTCAGTTACAACATTATCTTTTCCAGGCTTATTTCACCATCGTTAAAACCAGTCAGAAATATATAAAAATATCGCTGCAACATCAACCTCATCATATCAGTTAGATTATGTCTATTATACGCCACACATATATCTTTCTTCGAATCAGTCCCCTCAATGAATCGGGCGGTTGAAATATCAGTCCATGTTTTATCTTGACTTGAACCTCTTTACGCTATAATGTCTGACATTATGACCTTTTAATGGAAGGTGTTTATGGAACCGCTTGTCAAAATGAACCTCTCGGAATCGCTTGCAAAGATAATCATAGAACAGATCAAGGACGGGCTTCTGGCACCAGGCTCCAGGTTGCCTACGGAAAAGGAACTCATGACGAGATACAGCGTTGGCCGCTCTTCGGTAAGGGAGGCGTTCCAGTCGTTGGCCATAATGGGAGTGCTGGAGACACATCCCGGTCAGGGCACCTTTGTAAGGGATGTCTCCAGGAATATAGTAGTAACCCCTCATATCTTCTCACCTCTGGTCGGCTTCGAGACAAGTACAGATTTTCTGGAGGCCAGGCTCCTGATTGAGCCTGCCATAGCAGGACTTGCGGCAAAGAGACATTCTCAGGAAGAGTATGATGAGCTATCCTCACTGCTCGACAAATGCGAGAAAAACATCGCCGCAAACAAATCCGTGACAAAGCTGAACGGTGAGTTCCATGTGCGCATCGCCCATGCATCCCACAACATAGTCTTCGTGCGTTTCATAGAAGCCATAATCAGGATGCTTATTGCCCTCGGCGAGTCGCTAGAAAACGACCCGGAATATCTCAAATGGGAGCTCGCCTCTCACAGAGACGTGCTTTCGGCAATCCGTTCACGCAAGGCCAGAAATGCCAGGCTTGTCATGGAAAAACATATAAGACAGGTATCCAAATTCCATTCCCGGCTCGATCCTGCCGAAGGCAGGACCAGAATATAGCTGTATGGAACAAAAGGGTTCAGCAGTATGGAAATAACACTTTCAGGGCATATGACGGTATTGATAGATATTGGAGGCGTGCACTTCCTTACCGATCCCTGGTTCGGGCCCTGCAATCTCTTTGAAAGGATTCTTGCGCCTCGTCTGATGCCTCCATTCATGGGACTGGATAACATTCCTCCGATCGACGCCATGATCGTATCACATAACCACATCGACCACTTCGATTCGACGGCCATAGATCTTGCCCGACGAACCGGATGTACGGTCATAGGCTCAACGAAAGCTGTACGGCGCGCTATAAAAAATGGCATAGACAATACCATAGCTTTGAAGCACGGAGATGAAATCAACTTCAAAGGCGTGTCCATACATGCCGTGTATGCCGCTCACCCTCTGGCATCCGATGCCATAGGTTTTGCCGTCAGGAAAAGCGGTACGATATACTTCAGTGGCGATACGAGGTTTTCGCAGGAAATCATTGACCACCTGAGTGGCTTTCACGTCGACATCGCCCTCGTACAGGCTGCCTGCGCACGCTATCCATTCGCAGGAAAGGATGGAATGGACCTGACCGACCTTATGCTCTTTGCAGAAAAGGTGAGACCTTCGTGGACCATCCCACTGCACCTGGACTGCATCGGAAAGTGGCTTGATCCGGGCCGCGGCATAAGGATCATGAAGGAAAATAAAGAAGAGGTCTCAGAGGCACTGAGAGACTGGACCGGGGTAATGGAATCGAAATCCCTGGGTGCGAAAATCCTCGAACCAGGAAAGCCATGGCAGCCAGTAAAGGATTCAAATGTCAGATAACATACTCATGAATGCGCTCTCGTCGCACGCCATGCCATCCTTTATTGCCAGATCGATACTCAGGGTGTTCGCTTCGGTACACGCGGCAGCATCAAGCAGAAAAATCGATCGCGGCAGCACAGAAGACATCCGGCCTGAAATTCCGGTCTATATCATGGAGGGTTATCACGGGGGCATGCTTTACTGGGACTGGCTCATATTAAGAAAAGGCGGACTGTGGAGAAGCCTTATCTGGCCCGCCGTAGGCGTCCCTCTGCTCGCAAGGGCGGAAAAGGGGATACCGGTGACGCTCGAACTGGACGCACCCACTTTCAGACACATGGCCCGGAATCAGAAAAAGGCGTTTTCGCGCCTTAAAAGCCTGGCCGCTTCCGGCATGATAGACATCGTCAATGGGACATTCTCTCAGCCGCTCCTTTCAACGATAAGCGGAGAATCGGCTATCAGACAGTTCGAACAAGGGTTGAAAGCGATTTCACAGACAACAGGTTTCAAGGTTTTATCATATGCCTGCCAGGAACCGTGCTTCTGCTCGCAGCTTCCGCAGATACTCAAAGGCTTCTCGATCCCCTATGCGCTCATAAGGACGCACTGGGCACCGTTCGGCAAAGAAAAGGGTATCGATTCTCCAGTCATCTCATGGAATGGCCCGGATGGCTCCAGCGTTACGGCAGTCCCCAGATACGGCTGGATGGACTACGCCAACAGGGGTGATATGTATCCGGGCTCCATGCGCGGCAATCTTTCCGGAGCGCATTGCAGCCAGTGGAACAGAAAATGGATCGAAGCATCAGCTCGTGCTGCATCGAGGACACGGACAGTCCCCCTGCTCATATCTGCCATGGAAGACCTTTCACCGCACGAATCGCCTATCCCTGCAACCCAGGGCCTTTCTCGCATGAATGGAATACGCTTTATTACGCTCGGGTCGTTCATAAAGGAAAACTTGACAGCATCAATGGAAAATCTCCCGGCCGTACGCCTCACTTCGGACGATTTCAGGATGTCTCTGCCCTGGGGGCTTGAGGCGGATGCATTGATGATCGCCCGAGACAGCGCTGAATCCACACTTCTTACGGCCGAAAGGGCCGATGCGTTCTTCAGCCTCATTAAAGGAGCAGGCAGGGAAAGGGATATAAACGAGCTGTGGGAAAAGCTGCTCACGGCGCAGCATCATGACTTCCATCTGTGCGGGCCGTGGCTCAGCCTTGCCCACGGAAAGCCCATATCAGCATATGCACGGGATCTGTGCAGAGAGGTGGAGTTTTCAGCCGAAGGGCTTGCTGAAGAGGCTTTGATCGGCCTGGTGAAACCCTCCGATACAGACAACGCCGGAAGTCGGAGCCTCGTCCTGTTCAACCCCCATGCACGAGAAACGAAAAACGTCTTTCTCATACCCGGAGCATGGGAGGTGAACGATAACGGAACAAATATCCCTGCACAGATCGAAACAGACGGGACATATATATACCGTGAAATACCTGCTCTGGGCATTGAAGTGCTCGGCCTTCGAAAAGCGGCTGCAAAAAGTGTCGCCGGACATGAAGGAAACTGTCTGAGCTTCGAGAACGAATTCTACAGGGCCTCGATCTCAAAAGGCTTCCTTAGCATATCGGCCGGGGATTGCGGCCTGCTCTCATCAGGCTGCTATTTCAGCGTAGGTATGGGCGGCCATGTTCTCGACTCGAAAAAAACAACTGGCATCCCGGGTCTTACTGCATGCGGCGACATATTAAGCAGATGGGAAACCTCCGGAACGATAGCGGACATGCCGTTCACCCAGACCTTCATGCTCTACAGAAAGCTCCCGAGAATAGATGTCGAGGTCAGTTTCCAATTCGATGATGGCATGTCATTCGGACCGGGGCCGTCTGACGGCCGGGGCTTTTATGCAATGAACGCGCTCAAGCTATGCGCATGCTTCCCCATGACAGAGGGCATGGTCATACGCTCTTCCCCGTTCATCTCGGAAAAAACAGATTTGGAAATCTTCATAGGCAACAACTGGGCCGGGATCGAACGCGAAGGCTCGGGGCTCGCAGTCATCTGCCCGGGTGCCAGGGGCTTCTATTATGAGAAAAATACCGGCGTCTTGAAGCTCGTACTTGCATGGTCGCCCGCATCATGGATGTACGCAAGCGATGATTCGTTCACACCGAACGGCTCGAAATATGTGAGGCTTAACGGCAATTACACCTTCCGCTATTCTCTCCTGCCCTACAGGGAAAGAATCGAAGCTGTAAGATGCGCCGAAGAAATAAGGCTCCCCGAATATTCTTTTATCACCGGCGGGACCGCATCAACGGAAGCAAGGCTGAAATCCGGCCTGTTCAGCGTTGAGCCGGACGAGGTCGTCCTGACAGCCCTTCTCACGAGACACGGCAGGCTGTTCGGCAGGCTGTTCAATCCCGCAGGACATGCAATCGAAGCCTCTCTGATCTCGGATATGCCGCTTGAAATCACCGTCTGCGATATGGATTTTTCATCGGAAAAACCCGTCCCGGACGGCAGGATTAACATGCGGCCATACGGGATACAGACCATCGGCATATGCGACGGTTCATAAATATCCGGAGGTAAAGAATGAAAATAACCGATCTGATCGTTACACCCGTTGGAATCCCTCTTGAAATGACGCTCCTCCATGCATGGGGCAGACACCCGGGCTTCGGCCGCGTCATCATACAGGTCATTACTGACGAGGGAATAACCGGCCTGGGCGAGACCACGCTCACCCCCTCAGGCAGGCAGATGGAGGAGGTCCTCAAGGCGAGCAAGGCCCACATTCTGGGTGAAGACCCGTTCAGCCTTGAAAGGATAAGGGCCAGGCTCAACAATGCGCTATACGTACGCATGTTCGGACCGAACCTGGCTAACGCTTTTTCCGCCATTGAATTTGCCTGCCTTGACATACAGGGTCAGGCCATAGGAAGGCCTGTATGCGACCTTCTCGGGGGAAGGATGCGCGATCACGTCCCTCTTTCGGCATATGTTTTCTACCAGACGCCCACGGATGATGACATCCCGTGGGAGGAGGCCGATGCCCGCATTGTCGAACATTGTGCAGATCTCTGTGAGAACAAGGGCTGCAAATCGATCAAGTTCAAGGGAGGAGTTTTCAGGCCGGATCTCGAGGTTGAAACCGTCAGACATCTGAACGAGCGGCTGCCCGGTATACCCGTAAGGCTCGACCCAAACAGTTCATGGGCCCTCACTACGGCTGTAAAGGTTGCGAAGAGCTGCCAGAATCTTAATATGGAATATCTGGAAGACCCTGTCTGGGGAATAGCGGCAATGGCCAAACTCAAGCGTATGGCGCCTTTCATGCCTCTGGCTTCGAACATGGCCTGTTTCGGATGGGAAGATATAGGCCCGGCGGCCATGATGGACGCCGTCGATGTGATCCTCGCCGATCCCCACTGGTACGGAGGTCTGCATGCGGTGAAGGCGCTCTCGAGACTCTGCGAATCATTCGGCCTCGACCTTGGAATGCATTCAGGGACGGAGTTCGGCGTTTCCATGGCCGCCATCCTGCAGCTGGGTGCTGCCCTACCCAGCATCCACCATGCACCGGATGCACATTACCATTATCTCGCCGACGACATCATCAAGGGAGGCCCCATCCCCTACGAGAACGGCGGCATGAAAGTCCCGGCCGGGCCGGGGCTCGGCGTCACGCTGGATCACGACAAGCTGAAGCAGTACAATGAAATCTATGAGATGTTCATGTCAGGAGGCTTCAAGGACCGGATAAAGCCCGAACCGCTTTATTTGAAGTCCAGATGGTAACCACGCTACGGGATAAGATGTTAAAATTTCGATCATAACATGCGCACTATAAGCAATATTTTTCAAGGGGAGGAAAGATGAAGATAGTTGATAAATTCCAGGTGTTTTTCATAAACGCCTACTGGTTCGGAATGTCCTTCATGTGGAACAGCCTGAACGCAATCGTCATCCCCGTGATTATGCTCGGACTCGTATCCGAATCTGTAAAAAATACATGGCTCGGTCTTATCAAGGTGCTGGGACTTATAATCGCAATCATCGTACAGCCTGTCGCAGGCGCCGTCAGTGACGGATGGGTCTCAAAATGGGGCAGAAGACGGCCGATGATTCTCATCGGCACCATCGGGGATGTGGTTTTCCTTGCCGTGATCGGCTGGGCTGCCGGAATATGGGGTGTGTTCATAGGCTTCATGCTCCTCCAGGTTTTCTCCAATATTGCACAGGGGCCGCTTCAGGGCCTGCTGCCCGATGTGGTGCCGGCCGATAAGATAGGCATTGCCAGCGGTATTAAAATCTTTTCCGAGATGACAGGCCTTGTCATCGGCATGCTCGCGCTGGGAATGCTCATACCCAAAGGTTCTACTCATCCGACAAGTGCCATGCTTGCAATCATCATAGTCCTTGCTGTCTGCGCCGCTGTTACCCTCATGTTCTCCAGGGAAAAACCCACGCTCGATAAGCCCAAAAAGCCGATAAGGATACTCAAGATACTGCGCAACACCCTCATAGTCTGGGACGTAAAGACTCCAAAGGGATACTGGTGGCTTCTCGTCTCGCGGTTTTTCTTCGTCTTCGGCATAACTGCAGTGCAGACGTTCGCGATGTATTTCATCAAGGATAAGGTGGGCGCCGAAGATCCGGTCAAGGCGACAACCGATCTGATGGCCGCCCTGGGTGTGTTTCTTATGGTCTTTGCCGTCATATCGGGATGGCTCGGCGGAAAGGTGGGCTACATAAAGATGCTCGTAATTGCGGGCATCCTGGGCATTGCCGGTTCGTTGCTGCTCATGATCGCACACACGCCTCTTCAGCTGCTTATCTTCGGAAGCATGTTCGGGACAAGTACCGGCATATTCCTCGCATCCAACTGGTCGCTGGCGAACAACATGGCGCAGGGCGAGGATGCGGGAAAGCTCATGGGGCTCTCCAATCTGGCCACCGCAGGTGCGCCGCTGCTGGCACAGTTCATTGGCGGGCCAATCGATATAATCAACAGCATGTGGCCCGGCGGATGGCACGGCTATACGATGATGTTCCTTCTGACCGCCCTGTTCATCCTGTTGAGCACTTTGATTCTGGCAAAGGTCCCTGAATACAGGGCCTCTGCTGAAAAATCATAAAGGAGTGTTTTATGCCAAAAACATACGAATATGATGAAATATTGAGTTTCTGCGAACGCATTGAAAAGACCTATACACCTGCAATCGCCGATTCGCTCGATGAGATGGGCTTCATGAACCAGAGCATGAACGTTGGATTCGCACCCATCCTGCCTAAGGCATCAGTTGCCGGTCCAGCGTTCACCATGGAAGAGGCAAAAACCAGAAAAAGCAAGAGGCTAATGGACTATGACCCGGAGTTTGTTGCAGAAATGCTCGAATCGGTATTCGGCTCCATGAAGAAGGGCCAGATCGTGGTCATCAATACGAACGGGTTCTATGGCGCGGGCGGGTTCGGCGAACTGATGGCTCATACATGCAAGTTCTTCGGCGGAGTGAAGGGCGCAGTAGTAGACGGGCCTATACGGGACATAAACCGAGTGCTAGAAATTGATTTTCCCGTCTGGGCGAAAGGCAGCATCCCGACAGACTCCATAGGTAGAGTCGACCTTGTCGGCATAGGCTCGCCGATATTTTGCGGCGGTATAAAGGTCAACCCGTCGGACATAATATTCGCTGACAGGGACGGGATCGTGGTCATACCTGTGGCCGATGTTGATCTGGCCGAGGTCGTCGAAATGGCCGAAGACAGGTTTGTGGCGGAAAGGCGGTCAAGGCAGGAGCTTCGCGAGGGCAAGTCCCTGCTCGAGGTATACCGGAAATACGGCAAACTGTAGACAGAAGGGGAATGCGATGAATATCCTTATAACCGGAAGTTCGGGCTATCTTGGCAGGAACACGGTCCGACACGCAATAAAGGAAGGGCATGAGGTCACCGGCTTCGACCTGAAACCTTCGGGCTTTGACGATTCCGCCTTCAATGAGATCATTTCGGACATAACCGATGAAGAGGCTGTCACGAAGGCTGTTGCAGGCCATGACGCCGTCATCCACTCGGCAGCGGCGCTGGCCCAGTTCGTAAGGGACGAGGACAGGCTGCACAGGATAAACGTTTGGGGGACTCTCAATGTGCTCTCCGCTGCACTTAAACATAATGTCAGGAAAGTCGTCTTCATATCGTCGGTCGAAGTCTATGGAGTCGATGTCCCGAATCCGTGCCCCGAGGATGCGCCCATGAGGCCTCTTTGCCAGTACGGCCGGGACAAGCTCGATTGCGAAATCCTGTGCAAGAAATATATGGACATGGGCCTTAACATAACGATATTCAGGCCGCCAACCATCAACGGAGCCGGACAGAACGAGCCCTTCCTTGTGGACCAGATGCGTTCCATATCGAAGGGCGGACTTGCCATACTGCCAGGAGGCGGAAAAACGAGGCTCCAGATGGTCAATATAGATGACGTATCGAGCGCATGCATGATGGCGATCAGGAACCCCGATTTCAGTAACAGGACTCTCAATCTGGGAAGCGAAAACGTGCCCACTCTTGAAGAAATGACGACAGCCCTTTTCAGGCATGCCGGAAAAAGGCCCCGGGAACTCAATATACCCGCAGGCCTTGCAAGGTTCGCAGTCAGGCTTCTTTCGGTCCTCGGAATATCGCCGCTCGAACCTCAGCATCTCGAGATCGCCCTTAAGGACTATGTATTTGACATAAAGAGGGCAAAAGCCCTAGGATGGAAACCCTTGAAGGACGACATACAGTCCGCAAAAGACGCTTATGACTGGCTGATAAAACAGGAGCAAATAAAAAGGAATTTTGAATGAAGGTATTCGTTGACGGACAGGAGGGCACGACAGGGCTTAAGATAAACGAAAGGCTTGCAGGCAGGCCTGATCTCGATGTGATAAAGGTCGATCTGAAAAGGCGCAAGGACCTGAACTACAGGAAGGCAAAAATAAATGAAGCGGATGTGGTATTCCTCTGCCTGCCGGATTCGGCTGCGATAGAAGCGATAGCGCTCCTTGAAAACACGACAACGAAGATCATCGACGCCTCGACCGCCCACAGGACCAGTGACAACTGGGCATACGGCCTGCCCGAGTTGAGCCCTTCGCATAGGGAGGCCATAAGACAATCCCGCTTCGTAAGCGTGCCGGGCTGCCATGCAACCGGCTTCACACTGGGACTGTATCCGCTCATCGCTTCCGGCGTCATGGGCAGGGACTATCCCGTCACATGCTTTTCCCTGACAGGTTACAGCGGCGGCGGCAAAAAACTCATTGAACAGTATGAAACCGCAAGGGCTGGTGATCCAAGAATGCTGGGATGCAGGCCTTATGCGCTGGGCCTCGCACACAAGCACCTTCCCGAAATGACCAAGGCCACCGGACTTGCAAAGCCACCCGTGTTCAATCCGGTGCTGGGGCCCTTTTCGCAGGGCATGATCGTAACCATCCCAATCGTATTGAGCCAGCTTGAAAAGAAACTCTCCGCGAAAGATCTGCATGACGTCATCTCGAAACACTACTCGGGAGAGAAGTTCGTCAAGGTTGCCGCATTCGGAGACGACAGCGCTCTCGATGACGGATGCCTCGACCCTCAGACAAATAACGGCACGAACAGGGCGGACATATTCGTCTTCGGCCACAATACTCAGGCTTGCATCATGTGCCGCCTCGACAACCTCGGTAAAGGTGCATCAGGGGCTGCCGTGCAGTGCATGAACATTATGACGGGCAGCGATGAAGGTTCAGGTCTTACAATTTATTAACCGAATCAATGTGCTTCTAACCATTCGATAACTTCCTGCCAGTAAGTCAGAAACGCCGGATCATCCAGTATCGAATGCTTTGCGCCTTGGGCTATGATAATCTTCTTGTCTCCGCCCGCATCGAGCCTTGCGAAATAGTCCTTCACCGCACCCACCTCGACCGATGTATCGTCTGTCCCGGCCAGAATGATAACGGGCTTTTTTGTCGCCGATGGGCCCTGTTTCAGCGCCATCTTAGCTGATTTGTTAAGCTCAAGGAGATAGCGGGGCGAGGCCTTGGAAAATCTGAGCGGGTCCCTCGCATCATATTCCTGATGAAGCGGGTCAACAATTCCGTCTGCCGGATTTCCCGTTATATCTATTACAGGCCTTCCAGGCGCGAAGAGCAGATTGAATATATTAGGTATGGCCTTCATGAGCATCTCGGAAAATTTTCCCGATTTGAACTTGACGGCAGGCGAAAAGAGTATGAAACCGGATACCGGCAGGTCGGGATAAAGCACCGAGATGCCTGACGCGAGCTGGCCTCCCATGGATTCGCCTAGCAGGAATACCGGCAGACCGGGACTCGCTTCCCGCCTTATGAACTCGATGAGATCGGCCGCATCCCTGTACCAGTCCGTGAAGCGCAGTACATCGCCTCTTCTGCCTTCGGACCTTCCGTGGCCTTGATAATCGAAGACCGCAACGTTCGCGCCCAGAGGCACGAACCTGTCGGCCACAAGAGAGAAGTATTCCCCGTGCGCGAATGCGCCGTGAAGGCATACAACGATCTTATCCGGTTTCGTAGCCCTCCACAGCCGGTAGAACAGGTTGTACCCGTCCCTGTTTTTGAAATGTCCGTATTCACCGTCTCCGGCAGGGGCGTCCCTTCTCATTTTCATCAGCACCGGGTCATATGAGTAATCCATGGCAGCCTCCTTTTATCAGATCATATTTATATCAGACGTGCTGAATCTTGTATTTTAAAAAATTAAAGGTGATACCCGGCTCCCCGCAGCTCTGGTTTGATGGATATCTCATTGTTTATTACAAACGAGCGTCTCCGTATTAATGAGTTTTCTTTGGCCCCCTTTTTACGGTATGATTAACTTAAAGGGGATTTGACCCCTGGATAATAATTCATTCGGAGGTGTCTATGATAAGAGGGGCAGAACCGGTAAGATTTTTTCTGGCAGTAATTATTCTACTGGCTTTGGGGCTTTCCGGCTGCATCAAGGTAGTAAGCACCGATCCGGCAAAAAATTCCAGTGATGTTTCCAGGATTCAAGTCATTACAGTCGTTTTCAACTCCAGCCCGAAGGCATCAACCGTAAACGGCTCGACTTTCTTCGTCAAAGACGCCGGCGGAAACCCGGTAGAGGGTAACATAACATGCAGCGGAACGCAGGCAACCTTTATGCCGAAGCATATTCTCGCAACTCACACGACCTACAGCGTCACACTGACATCGGGCATCAAGGACGGGACAGGCCTGCCGATGCTGAGCCGCTACAGCTTTCAATTCACCACCAATGACACGTCGGAAAAGCAGGTCACAGATGCCTGGGGCGACCAGTTCGATGCCTCCATCTCGGGCAACCTCGTCGTCTATACAGACTTCAGCGGAGTCGATGCGGATATATGGTACGCCGACCTGACCACCGGCCTTTCTTATCCGGTCACTACCGCATCAGGTGACCAGCAGCTTTCAGGGGTATATGGCGGCAGGATTGCCTACAGCGACTGGAACACAATGGATGTGCTGGTCTATGATGTAGCATCACACACGACGCTGAATATAACAAACGCAGCCGTTTCGAACTCCTTTGACCCGGCCCTGGGCGGCAATCTAATTGCCTGGACCGATGACCGCGACGGAAATGCCGAGATATACGCCAGAGACCTTTCAACAAGCGAAGAACGTCGCATAACCAGTAACATCTTGACGGATCAGGCCGCAGCCGTGGGTGACGGCATCATAGTATGGGAACGCTGTGACGGATACGCATGTGACGTTTTCGCATATGAGTGGGCCACCGGGGTGACAACACAGCTTACTGCAACACCCTGGGCAAGTGAACGCTTCCCTGACGTTTCCGGCCGCACAGTAGTATTCCATCGGGAACAGGGAACGCCGATAGAGAAAAATATTGTGGCCTTCGACCTCGATACCCTTACCGAAAAAGTGCTGTCCCTCACAGGTGATCAGGAAAATGCACATATCAGTGGCGACTTCGTCGTCTTCAACGACTCGGCTACCGGGTTGAGCCACATCGGGCTCTGGCAGCTATCGACCGGGGGCGTCTTCGAGATAACAAGCGGTGGAGACAACTCCCAGTATCTGCCCGACATAGACGGCAACCGCATCACCTATACCGACAACCGTTCAAGCTCGGGCGAATTAAACATATACATGTGCACATTCTGACTGAAACATGAATAAGACTGCGGCGTCACTTTTCAAAAAGTGGCGCCTCATATAATTGTTTTACTGTCACAATTAAAAAGAGGAATTTATGAAAATTGCTTTTATCGGCGCCGGAAGCCTGGGATTCACAACCGAACTCGTGCGCGACATTCTGACGTTCGATCTGCTCAAGGATTCAACGCTCGCGCTGATGGATATCGATGACAAAAGGCTTGAGTTTGCACAGACCTCTGTAAAAGGAATAGTGTCGGCTGGTAAATATCCAGCAAAGGTGATCGCGACAAAGGACAGGAAAAAGGCGCTTAAAGACGCCGATGTCGTGCTGACCACAATCCTATCCGGAAGCACGGATGTCTGGAAATACGATATCGAGATCCCGAAAAAATACGGTGTGGACATTAATGTCGGGGATACCAGGGGGCCGAGCGGCATCTTCAGGTTCCTAAGGACATTGCCTCCAATGCTCGAAATCATCCGCGACATGGAAACATACTGCCCGGGAGCGGTACTCCTCAATTATACGAATCCAATGGCCATGCTGTGCGGTGCCCTTCAGCGAAGTACTCATATACCGGTCACCGGCCTGTGCCATTCCGTTCAGGGAACGGCCATTATGCTTGCATGCTGGATAGGAGCCAGGTCATTCGATGACATCACATACACCTGTGCAGGCATAAACCATCAGGCGTTTTACCTCAGGTTTGAAAATAACGGAAAAGACGCCTATCCGGATATATACAAGGCTGTAACAGAGAAT
Source organism: Desulfomonilia bacterium (assembly GCA_036567785.1). Lineage (NCBI taxonomy): Bacteria > Pseudomonadati > Thermodesulfobacteriota > Desulfomonilia > Desulfomonilia bacterium. Next base: position 55,865 of record DATCTV010000006.1, read on the forward strand.
CCCGATGTCTATAATGAAGAGATCGTAAGGAACGAGATGTATCTCCACCTCGGCTATTACCCGACCGAATCGAGCGGGCATAACTCGGAATACAATGCATGGTTCAGGAAACGGCCCGACCTGATAGAGAAGTACTGTCTGCCCGGCACGGGATGGAACCCCGGTGAATATGCATACATCCTTAAGGAGTATCAGGAGACCGAGGCCACATGGAAAGACAGGGTCAGAAAAGAACTTGAAAGACCTCTTGAGCCGCATGACCTGAACCGTGGTCTGGAATACGCCTCCTTCATCATCAATGCGTTGGCCGGAGGTGAGATATATTCATTTAACGGCAATGTGCCGAACACCGCACTTATTACAAACCTGCCTGATAACGCATGCGTGGAGGTCCCGGTCTATGTGGACAGGGCGGGTTTCCACCCGGTCCATGTCGGCGCTTTACCGCCGCAGCTTGCGCCCCTCGTCTATACGAACTCCATGATTGAGGAAATGGCTATAGAGGCTGCGCTTACGGGCAATGCCCGTCTTGTTATGCAGGCGATACTTAACGACCCGCTTACCGCGGCTGTCCTTTCAATGGCTGAGATAAGGGCAATGGTCAAAGAGATGTTCGAGCAGAACAGGGGTTACCTAGGATATTTCAAGAATATGGACATTTGAAAATTGTACGGATTCAGTACCCCCGAAAAATAAGGGCCGCGTCTGGAAACAGTCCGTGAAGGCCTGGAAATACTGTCTCAGATGCGACCCTAGTAAATGCTTGTTCTTCTCCTACTTTAATCGGTCACCATCAAATTAAGGGGCTCTATGAAAGCCTTGTCCTCATTGTCGATGACGGCGACGATATCCTTGTGAAGCCTGCGTTTGTGCTCACCGAATATCCCGCGTTTCTTGTTGAAGGTTTTTGCAAAGGCGATTGCTTCCTGCATGAGTGCGGCCTGATCCGGACAGGCCTTATCAAGAAAATGCTTCTCGTACAGTTCGACTGCCCCGGCCCGCCTGCCGGTGAGTTTCAGATCGTTATAGAGGTAATAAGGCATAGCCTTCTTGATAAAAGCGATCATACCCGGCAGGAAAGGAATGCCCAAATCCACCTCAGGGAAACAGAAAAAGCCCTTATCTGATTTCATGAAGCGGAAATCACATGCGCAGGAAATTATTGCGCCGTTTCCGAAAGCATGCCCGTTGATGGCTGCAATAACCGGCAGCGGAATAAGCAGAAGCCTTTTAAACACATCGTTCATGCCGTACATGAAGGCCCTTATGGAGTCCTTGTCGCCTTCCTGAAACTTCTGCATGAGCCATTCCACATCAATTCCCTGCGAGAAGTTCTTCTCATCGCTCGATGTAAGTACGACAGAAGAAACATCCTTGTCCGCCTGGATTTCATCCAATACGGCCAGCATGGCCCGGGCAAATGCCAGGTTATGCCTGTTGGCGCCATTGTTCATGTATATGATCGCTACGTTTTCATCCTTTTTCCACTCGACGACTGCCATAAAACCGGTTCCTCCTTCAGAATTATTATCCCTTATGATACACAAAATCCCGGAACCATTCCAGAAAAAGGCAAATCACAGGCATCCCTGAAGAATAAAATGATCGGAAGATCAGCTCTCCGAAATTTCGGAACATCCTCCCCAGCCCTGCTCCTCGCAATGGTCCAGAAATTCCCAACTGCCTGCCGTACTTGTTGACTTACAGAGATCCAGGACCGCCTCTTCAGGCTTGTTGCGCACCAGCACAACCAGTTCCGGCTTGTTCCATGCCTTCTTTTGTTCCATCACAATTACTCCTTCTTCTTTCTTGTGCTGATGAGCCGTTTCAATGTCTTCCCCATCTCCTACCACATTTACCGATTGAGTGAAAACACCGGCAAATGTCTTGAGGCTCGTGTGAACGCCCCGGAAGTATAGCGTCCTGAACTTGAACAGATCATTCTATCCGTCAATAATCATCACATGAAGCGGCTTCTCGGCCCTGAACCATTCAATACGAAGGGATCAGAGTTCTTCTTCAGTACCTGCATATTTGCTTGAACAGCCGGGCAAACATCTCTATAATTGGATTTCCGGTTTTAAATTATTGATTATGAGGAGTTCATCATGAAAAGAAAAGCACCGCTAATTCTTGTCATCGGCATATTGATATTTTTTTCCGCCTGCAAAGACTCCATGAAGGTATGGATTGAGCCATCAACCGAAAGGGTGATGCAGTTCTCGGCCTCGAAAAAGACTTATCTGGCGGAAATATGCGCTGCGCATAACGATTATGAATCCTTTCAGATAGTGATAAACGGCGGAGCCAACGGCCTGTCAAACGTGAACGTGACCGCGGGCGACCTTGCGGGGCCCGGAGGCGCAGTCATCCCTTCCGCGAACATAACGCTTTACCGGGAATTTTATGTCCATGCCGCCAAACCTTCATTCCTTTACGGTGTTGTCGGTGATCTCAGACTTCCCGGAAATTATCCCGATCCTCTCATTCCATTCACCGATCCCTATGATCCGGCTCATCCGGCGGTAGGCGCTCCCTTCAAGGTGGACAAGTTTAAAAATCAGCCTGTCTGGGTTGAGGTTTACATCCCTGAAGGAATCCCGGCAGGCCTTTATTCAGGCAAGTTTACGGTTACGGCAGATAACGTTAAGCCGGCGGAGATCGATGTGAAGGCTACGGTCTGGAACTTCAGCATACCGGAACAAAGGACGATCTCCACAGCTTTCGGCCTCTACTACAGCACTGAGGAAAAATTTCATGCTGCCGCAACGCTGTCTGAAACGCTCTACAATTACGAGCTCGAGCTTCACAGGCACAGGCTCGATGTGACGAGGATTACTAGCTTCGCAACAAACCCCTTCAAGTTCGGAGGCGACGGTCATCTGCTTGCCGTCGACTGGAGCGAATATGACTCGATAATGGAATCGAGGCTTAATGGCAGCTACTACGGCGACGGCACGGGCATGTATAAGTTCAATGCCGGATTCTTCCGTCCCGGAAGCAGCGGGGCGCTTGAAACCAAGATCACGGATGACCAGTATAAGGAGGCTGCCGCTGAATTCGCCCGCCACCTCAAGGAAAAAGGCTGGATGAACAGGGTTTACGTATATTGCCAGGATGAACCTTTCTGGAACAATGTTCCATACGAAGATCTGGCCCATGACATAAAGCTCATGCTTGAAGCCGACCCCGACTGGAAAGGAGCGTTCATGGTCACCAACTGGTGGGTCAAGGAGCTCGACGGCCTTATCGACATCTGGTGTCCGGAAGTCACCAAGTATGAAGGCTGGCTAACCGCAGGCATCCTTAATTTCGCCGGAAGGGAAGAATACGACGCCATGAGACTGAGGGGGGATCAGCTCTGGTTCTACGTCTGCAATGCAACCATTCCACCGTATGCGGGTTATGATATCGACACGATGGTTGGCTTTGAGCCGCGCATCATGATGTGGGGCGCTTGGTATGAAAAGGCGACAGGTTTTCTTTACTGGAGCACAACCGCCTGGAAAGAGGTGAACCCATGGGAAGACCCGCTGGCTTATCCGGAATTCTCGCGCAACGGTGACGGCTTTCTGTTCTATCCCGGTGATCATAACGGGACTGCCGCGCCGGTGGGTTCGCCTGAAGAGGTTTCAATGAACGGTCCGGTGACCTCGATCAGATTGAAACAGACCAGGGACGGTCTGGAAGACTGGGAGATGTTCAAGATAGCAGCCGGCATTGCAGGCGAGAATGCGGTGAAAGAGGCGGTTTCAAAGGCCTATACCAAGCTTGGAACAGCCCCTGTTCTGGGAATCTGGAACCCGCTGAGCCCGCCCTGGACGAGGAATGGCAAAGTGATAGACGAGGTGAGAAAGGAAGTGGCTGCCCTGATTACGGAATAAGGAGAAACGGTAAATGACAGAACAGATATGCGGCAAAGCACCTTTTCCTCTTCCCAGAAAAAGCGGAAAAGCATCCCTGAAAACCGAAAAGGGAATGCTCGTCATGCACTTAAAAGGCACATACGAGGAAATGGGTTGGCAGCACGGCGAACTGGTGCGCGGCATGCTTGATGATTATGTGATGCAATATTATGGCAACCTGATAGAAACACTTGTGGCGCACAGCGCGGTTTCTGAAATATCCCGCGCCCTGCCGCCCAGGATCGCAAAGCTGCTTTATTACATTTTCCATAAAGCGAATCTTAAGTATATCGGCGAACCCTTGGAACAGATGCAGAAAGGGTTCACAGATGCGCTCGGTCTGCCGGAAAAATCAGGCCAGGGCGTGATACTGTTTGCAGACATACTGCACTTTCTTGCAGGAAGGTCGATGGCGCCGATGGCGATGCCGGCACTTGGATGTTCCGCATTTTTTGCAAGCGGAGCGGCGACAAAGGACGGCAAACAGATCCTCGGCCGCAACTTCGATTTCTACGGACGCGGCCTGTGGGATGCATATCAATGCGTGAAAGTGTTTCACCCTGCGGGCAGTCAGGCGTTTTTCTGGATAGGCGCTGCAGGCATTCCTGTCGGCGGATTCGCCATGAATCAGGCCGGAATATGCATCATGCCGTTCACGAATTTCATGAAGGATGTCGCCATAATCGGAAGGCCGCTTTTCACGCTTGCCGGTGAAATTCTTTCGAATGCTGCAAACCTCAAAGATGCAATCAGGATAATGGAGAACGGAAAACGCATCGGCGGACTGTCTTTTCTGATATGCGATACGCGCGCCTGCGATGCCGCGGTTTACGGCTTTACCGCTCATCATGCTGAAATTATCCGGCCGGAAAAGGATTTCCTCGTAAGGACAAACCATCATCTCTCCGCAGAAATGAAGAAACTGGAGGTTGCACCTACCGCATGGTGGCGCCACAGTACGGCCAGATATATGAGGATCAACGAACTCATCATGGAGAAATACGGTAAACTCACTCTTGACGATGCCGTATCGATATTGAGCGATTTCATCGACCCGCGCGAAAACAGGAAACGCGTTGCCGGAGATATCGTAGCTTCTACAAACAACGCAATGTCGATAGTCCTTTCTCCCGGCGAGGACTCGATTTATATTGCAAACGGGTCTTTCCCCGTGTGCTTCTCAGAAAAATATATCGGGCTTAAACTGAGTGCGCTGTTTGAGGATGGCGCCGATACCGCTGAAGCCTGCGATCTCACGGGTGGACGTGGCAGATTGTCAGAGGAAGAGTCCCTTGCCCTTGAACACTATGAACAGGCCTGGACGGAACATCTGGACCGTTTCGACGATTCGCGGGCGGTTTTCCACCTGCGGCGGGCATCTGAAATACTGCCTGATGAACCGATATTCGACCGTGTGGCCGGTTTGTTTCTTTTAAAGATGCACCGGTTTGAGGACGCGCTTGCACACCTGAAGAAAAACGCCGATTATCCTTACCGTGATCCGAGGATGAAAGCGGAATCCATGCTCTGGCTTGCACGCTGCAATGATCTTCTGGGCCTGCGCGAAAAGGCCGTGCAGATTTACCGTCAGGCGCTCGATCAGAAAGACAGGGAAATCTCCTGTTCGGCTGAACGCGGCATACGCAAACCATACAGGAAAACCCATCTTCTAATGATGGATGTCGAGCCCATTATCGGAAACCCCATCGTCAAATATATGTAATCCCTTCAACCGAGCGCATCGCAAAACCCTCCAGGTATCAGATATTTACGGGCTGGTGCCTTTGGGGCAATGACACCGATACAGTCATTTGCTTCAAAATGAAGAGAGAAGGCTTCAGGTTTTGAAAATGACATTTCGATAAATTTCAAGATTCAAAACTTGTTTCTATTTGCTTTAATATTCATATTTTCATGAACGTCCCATTCTGGTCTCCTGTGTGTTCTAATACCTTTAAATTCTTGACTTGTTTTTTTTATGGTTTTATTTATGAACATATGTACAGGTTGAATAGCTGTCGGAGGCAAATATGAAAATCGTTGCAGATGCGTCGGCCATCATTGCAGTCATACTTAATGAGGCTGAAAAAGAGCATATAATAAGGCTGACTGAAAATGCTTCTATATATGCGCCTTTATCAGTACACTGGGAGATAGGCAATGCTTTCTCATCAATGCTTAAAAGAAAATTGATTGACATCAAAAAAACTGCCTATGCATTCGAGGAGTATAAGCAGATTCCTATCCATTATATTGATGTCGATCTGGTTAAATCTCTTAAAATTGCAGATGATCTAGGCATATATGCCTATGATGCATATTTGTTATGCTGCGCGAAAGATAATCGCATGCCTCTTCTTTCGCTTGATAAAAAACTAATCAAGGCTGCTGCAAGCATATCGATTTCTACTTTAGACATAGCATAAGGAGAAAAAAATGAATGTTTATACATACACACAGGCAAGACAGAATCTGGCATCCGTATTGGACAAGGCCCAGACCGAAGGCGAAGTTATCATTAAAAGAAGGGGCGGCGGCATCTTCATCGTCAAAGCTCAGAAACAACCGCAAAAAAAATCACCTTTTGATATCAAAGGCGTCGATGCCCGAATTGGCGTTAAAGCAATCCTCAAATGCATCGAAGAGGGAAGAAGAAAATAACATCTCGTAAAATAATTGAGGAATGTCCTCTAATCTTATAATCAAATGGACGTCCCATATGGTTCCTCATCTGGTTTTGTCAATTGTTGACGGTCTGTTGCCCAAATAGGTATTGGCTGTTTTTGGGAATGGGGGGGGCAAGCTGAAGCCATAAGGTTTGCCTTTCATTTACCTGGGGATAAAATTACCAGGGGATAAAACATCGGATTATCTTTTTGCGGAATGCCCATAAAGCCGCATAATAACTAGTTTCAGCCCATGTTTTATGTTAGAGTTGTTGC
>DATCTV010000007.1 GCA_036567785.1 Desulfomonilia bacterium
TGTTTCGGGTTGAACATTTCAGACAGATCCTCCTTGAACAAACCCATCTGAACCTGCTCATCTTTCCTCGGTATCATCTGCCCTCCTGAAAATCAAAATCTGCAAGAAATCTATGCACATACTACCATTTTTATGCAGATATTAACATTTTAAAATGAGCTTTATGCCAATTATATCATAGGCTTAAGTGCTTCTTCAGGGGGAACTAAATAGTCTTAAGAAGTCCAACGCTGCAGATTGAAGGTGAAGCTGGAGGCTTTTTCAGGCCTTGTGATGTTTGATCACCTTTCCCTGAACCATATAGATGACGTCCTCGCAGATGTTTGTAGCCAGGTCGGCTATGCGTTCCATGTTCGAGGCGATCTTCATGAGGTGCAGGGCCCTTTCAACTGTCAGCGGGTCGGTTATCATGCAGGATACAAGCTCTCTGATAATCTGGGTTCTCAACGCGTCCACTATGCTGTCCCTTTCGCAGACCGCCATAGCCAGCCCGGCGTCTTCATTTACAAATGAATCGATGGCGTTCTTCAGCATCGACACGGTTACTTCAGCCATACGGGGTATATCTATGAGCGGTTTTACGGGTGGCTGACCTATGAGGAACAGGGCGCTTTCCGAAATCGTTACGGCATGGTCAGCCATGCGCTCGAGTGTCGTCGATATATTCAGTATCATGAGTATCGTTCTAAGAGGCTTGGTTGCAGGCTGATGCTGTGCTATTGTTGAAACGCACATCTCATCGATAGCGATTTCATAATCATTCGCCCTTGGCTCATCTTCATTTATTACGGATTCAAGAAGGCGGGCATCTTTTTCCTTGAGCCCCCTTACGCTTTTTTCGATCATGGTCTCGACAAGCGCTGCATTGTCGATCAGTTCTTTTCTGAGTTCTATAAGTTTTCTTTCTTCAAGCATTGTTTTCTCCTTCCCTCTAATATCATCATCCAAACTGGCCCGAAAGGTATGATTCAGTCATGGTCTGTTTGGGCACGGTGAACATCTGGGTTGTATTACCGTATTCTATAAGGCTGCCCAGGTATAAAAATGCCGTATAGTCTGATACCCTGGCCGCCTGCTGCATATTGTGCGTCACTATTGCGATAGTATAGTCCTTTTTCAATTCAAGGATAAGCTCTTCAATCTTTCTTGTCGATATAGGATCAAGGCTGGCGCATGGTTCGTCAAAAAGGATTATTTTAGGTTCTACGGCAAGGCATCTAGCGATGCAGAGCCTCTGCTGCTGCCCTCCTGAAAGCATCAATGCGCTTGTGTGAAGCCTGTCGCGCACCTCTTCCCATATGGCGGCTTTTTTGAGGGATTCGACCACTCTGCTTTCTATAAATGTTCTGTCCCGCATTCCGTTAACCTTCAGACCGTATGCGATATTTTCATATATGCTCTTAGGGAATGGATTCGGTTTCTGAAATACCATGCCGACCTGACGCCTGAGTTCAACGACATCGGTTCTCGGGGCGTATATGTCCTGGCCGTCTATAGTGAGGCTCCCCTCGACACGGGCTCCAGGTATCAGGTCGTTCATGCGGTTCAAAAGCCTTATGAACGTTGATTTTCCACAACCCGACGGGCCGATAAGGGCCGTTACGTTATTGGCGTACATCTCCATATTTATATCGGTAAGGGCCTGGGTCTTTCCGTAAAAGAAATTTATGCCCTGTGCCTTGATCTTCACATCATGTTCCATAGCCGCTCCTTTGTTTCTGCCTGATGATAATTGCAATGGCGCTGATGGACAATACCAGAACAAGAAGAATAAGGGCACACCCGTATGCAATTGGGGTCTGTAGTTCGGGTTTTGTGCCTTCCGTCATTAGTGCATATATATGATATGGCAGGGCCATCACTTCGGAAAAGATCGAAGTCGGGTAGGACTTGTTGAAAAATGTGGCTGCTGTAAAGAGGATAGGTGCCGTCTCCCCCGCTACCCTTCCGATGTTAAGGATCACGCCTGTCAGTATACCGGGGAGAGCGCTTGGCAGGACCACCTTTTTGATTGTCTGCCATTGAGTCGCCCCAAGCGCGAGAGACGCCTCCCTGAATGACTGCGGCACTGCGATAAGCGCCTCCTGCGAGGCCGATATTATGCCGGGAAGCGCCATGATGCCCAGCGTAAGGCTCCCAGAGAGAATTGAAACGCCGAAGCCGAATATCTTTACAAACAAGGCGAGTCCGAAAAGCCCGAATACGACTGACGGCACCCCTGCCAGATTGTTGATGGAAAGTCTTATGATGTTTACTATAACTCCCTTCGGGCTGTATTCGGTGAGATAAATTGCACATGCTATACCGAGAGGGAAGGCAAGGAGCATGGAACCAAGCGTCAGGTAAAGCGTTCCTACAATGGCTGGGGCGACGCCGCCTTTTGTCATGGCCCTTCTTGGAATATCGGTGATAAATTCCCAGGAAATGACGCCAATTCCCCTGGAAACTATGAAATATATGATTGAACCCATGAAGAAGAGGCAGAATGCTATACACAAAAATAACAGGGCAAAGCCTATTCCCTGGGTGATCTGTTTTGAATTTATTTTCTTCATCTTCCCAGTCCCAGTTTGAGTCTGAATCTTCTGCTTACGATTTCTGCGATTATGTTAAAAATGAGAGTAATAAAAAACAGAATAAGGCCTATTGCGAAAAGTGCATGGTAATGAGGGCTTCCCATCGCCGCTTCACCCATTTCAGCGGCTATTGTCGATGTCATGGGGCGCATAGGATCAAATATGGACCTGGGTATGACTGCCGCACCACCGGCCACCATGAGCACTGTCATAGTTTCGCCGACCGCCCTGCTCATACCGAGTATGATTGCCGTCGAGATTCCTGAACCTGCGGCTGGAAGGATTACGCGGGTTAAAGTCTGCCAGCGTGTGGCCCCTATGGCAAGGGATGCCTCCCGGAAACTCCGGGGGACAAAGCTCAATGCGTCTTCCGAAATGCTGCTGACAGTGGGGATGGCCATAACTCCCAAGACGAGGCTTGCAGTAAAACCATTGAGACCTGTCGGTATATTCATGAGTTTCTGCAAGAATGGGGCAACAATCAGCATTCCGAAAAATCCGTAAACTATTGACGGAATGCCTGCGAGAATTTCAATGACCGGTTTCAGTACAGCCCGTTGTTTCGGTCCGGCTATTTCATGTATATAGAGAGCGGTTCCGATACCTATTGGAACGCAAACAGCCATTGCCCCTATCGTGACCGCAATCGAGGCAAAAATAAGCGGAAACATGCCGAATTCAGGCGGTTCAGCGGTCGGGTACCATTTAATTCCGAACAGTGAACCGAGTATGTTGAACTGCGAAAAGAAAGGATATGATTCTTTAAAGAGCGTAATGATAATACCAATTAAAAATACAAGCGATGAAAAAGCAAGGATAGAGAAAATGAGCTTTATCAACCTTTCCTTGATGCTGTTCACAGATATTCCTTTTCCATCCTAAAAGTTTTCTGCCCCGCATTGAGCGGGGCATGGCGATTCTTTGTTATTTAAGTCCGACAAAACCTTCTTCTTCAACAATTTTCTTGCCTTCCTTGCCGAGAACGAAGTCAATGTACTTTTTGATGTCTCCCGAAGGTTTATTGTTTGTGTACATGAACAGGGGCCTTGAGAGCCCGTATTTGCCGGAGAGTATGTTTTCCTTTGTGCATTTTATACCGTCAACCGTCAAATCCTTGACTTTCTTTGTAAGATAGCCGTGTCCGACATATCCTATTGCGCCGGGTGTTGTCGAGACTGTTGATGCGATAGCCTGATTTGATGCATTGATGAGGGCATCGGCCCGAACCTTTTCCTTGTTCAGTGCAAGGACTTCGAATGCCTCATATGTACCGCTGGATGTGTCGCGCGAAAGGACAACGATTTTACCGGGTGTACCGCCAAGCTCCGACCAGTCGCTTATCTTGCCGGTGTATATGTCTTTTATCTGCTGCTTTGTGATGGCGGTAATCTTATTTTTCGGATTGACGATCACTGCTATGCCGTCCATAGCAATCTTGATCTCGTTGACATTGACACCCTTTGCCCCGGCCTTTTCTGTTTCCTCGACCTTAATCTGTCTGGATGAGTCCGCGATATCACAGGTCCCGTCAATCAGGGATGTGATTCCGACACTTGAACCTCCACCCTGAACGGATATGTTTATTGAGGGGTTCTTTTCCATAAACGCCTCGGCTGTAGCCTGGGCTATCGGAAGGACAGTGGTGGAGCCTTTTATTGTTATTGTCTTTCCTGCCGCCCATATGGTTCCTGTTGATACAGATACGAGAAGTATCAATGTTAATACCATAATCTTAGTAAAACTTTTCATGTATTCCTCCTGTTTTTGATTAGATATTAACCGTGGCAGGTTAATTATAAGTAAAGCAATTGTTAAGATTTGATGAAGAATGAATATAGGCTATCGAACCAGGGCATAGGTTATGGCTGATATAACAGCCGCACCGGGGATTGTAAGTATCCATGCCCAGATTATTTTCCCCGCCACACCCCATCTGACGGCGCTCATTCTTTTGAGTGAACCGACTCCCATTATTGCACCGGTAATAGTATGCGTCGTGCTTACAGGTGCGCCGAGCAGGGTTGCTATGAACAGTGATATTGCGGCACCGGTTTCTGCGCAGAAACCGTCAACAGGACGCAGTTTAGTAACCCTTTGTCCCATTGTCTTGACGATCCTCCACCCGCCGAACATCGTACCTAATGCTATGGCGATCTGACACGAGATGATTACCAGGAACTCGACTCTGTTGGTATTCCAGACATTTGTAGGGAGTACGCTTATCAATCCGGCATTCATAAGGAGAACAAATATAATGCCCATTGTCTTCTGCGCGTCGTTACCGCCATGTCCAAGACTGTAGAGGGCGGCTGAAACCAGTTGTCCCTTGCGGAAGATATGATCAACCTTTATTGGGGAGGCCTTCCTGAATATCCACATTACAAGAGTACCTATGAGGAGTCCCAGAATAAGCCCGACAATCGGGGAAACAAATATGAAGAGCACAGTCTTTAATATGGCTTTTATGTTCAGGAGACTGCTAATTACAAGCGTATTCGAGACACCCTTAACTACAGCAGCGCCTATCATTCCGCCTATCAGGGCATGAGAGGAGCTTGTAGGCAGACCAAACCACCAGGTAAGAATATCCCATATGCATGCACCTATAAGTGTTGCAAAGATGATGTAGATATCTACGTATTCAGGTTTTATTATCTTGCCTATTGTATCAGCTACATGAAGGCCGAGAAATATGAATGCTATGAAATTAAAAAATGCAGCCCAGATAACTGCCCGCTGAGGGGTCAGCACTCTTGTTGAAACAATTGTCGCAATCGAATTTGCCGAGTCATGAAAGCCGTTTAAAAAGTCAAACAATAGCGCGAGCGCAACCAGAAATATGATACTCAAGGTCATTTATTAAGCCTCCAGTTACAGATGCTGTTCTTATTGTATGAGTTTGCAAGTCAATATTTATCCTATAATGGACTAGCACTATCTTGATGTCTTGTATATTGGCAATTAGATGCAAAAAATAAATTTGCAGGCAAGAAAAAATTTCATCTTGCTTAATCAAAAATTAACATTCTTATGCCAGCATAACCGGTGAACAGGGAGGAAAAAAATGGACAAACTCAAGGTGCTTTTTCTGTGTACAGGCAATTCGGCCAGATCTCAGATGGCTGAAGGTTTACTTAGAAAAATCGGAGGGGAAATGTTTGAGGTGTTCAGCGCAGGACTTGAACCCAAAGGGATACACCCCTTAACCGTCAAGGTTATGGAAGAAGAGGGAATTGATTTAAAGGATCACCGGTCCAAGCATCTTGATGAATACATGGGTAAAATGCATTTCAGCTACGTTATAACCGTATGCGGCAATGCTGATAAAAACTGTCCTGCGGTTTTTCCCGGCGCAGGCAAAAGGATTCACTGGGAATTTGATGATCCTGCAGCGTTTGCCGGGAGCGATGATGAAAAGATAGAAAAATTTCGTGAAGTACGCGACAAAATCAGGGAAAGAATTATACTGTGGCTGGATGAAATCAGGCCGCTCTTTTCTCGATGATCACCACCCTTGGCCTGCCCGCAAGATCATTGAGCCATTCTCTGATTATCAGATTTTTTTCTTCGGCGCAGGCGGCCTCGATTTTATCCTGCTGGTCATAACCTGTCTCCATGATCAGCATTCCACCGGGGCAAAGGCATGAATCAAGTCTGCCGATAACCTTCCTGATCACATTCATCCCGTCAATTCCCCCGAACAGCGCACATCCCGGTTCAAATTTGAGGATGTCATTTGAGAGAAGATTGATATCTTTTTCGGCTACATACGGTGGGTTCATGACTATGATTTGAGATTTTTCACCAATGGCCTCTATTGCATCGGCTACTGCAAACGAGATCCTTTTGTCAACTTCGTGTCTGACGGCATTCTTTTTCGCAAACCGGATGGCATCCCTGCTGATGTCTGTTGCAACTCCCTTGAGGTCATGCCTGCAAACCAGTATGGATACCATTACAGCGCCGGAGCCGGTTCCAATTTCAATTACAGTGGAACCATTCGGGGCCACTTCAATGGTTTTTTCGACAAGCAGCTCGGTTTCAGGTCTGGGAATCAGTACACCGGGGCCAACTTCGAATGGAATCCCGTAGAATTCCTTCTCCTTAACAATATACGCAACGGGTTCACCTTTCATTCTCCTGAAAACATATGCCATATATGCATCACGTTCTTCCGGAGTGAGAGGCCTTTCGGTGTCAATGTATAGATCAACCCGCCTGAGACCCATTGTATAGCATAAAATCAGTTCGGCATCCAACCCGGCGGACATGGATTCATTGCAGTCAAAAATATCAAGCGCCCATTCAAGAGCGGCCTTTGTCGTCCAGCTTCCCATCAGGTGGATGATCCTTTCAATGCCTGTGTCTGAGCCTCTGCCGCCAGGGCATTGATAAGTTCATCAACATCACCTTCGAGAATGGTCGGGAGTTTATGCAGTGTCAGGTTTATGCGATGGTCGGTAACACGACCCTGGGGAAAATTATACGTCCTTATCCTTTCGCTGCGGTCACCGGAACCGACCTGTGAACGCCTTTCATTTGCTATCTCCTGATCATGGTCTTCCTGCATCTTCTGGAGAAGTCTGGAACGGAGCACCTTCATGGCCTTGTCTTTGTTCTTGTGCTGGCTTTTTTCGTCCTGGCATGTAACTACGACACCTGTAGGGATATGCGTGATCCTGACAGCGCTTTCTGTTTTGTTTATATGCTGGCCGCCGGATCCGCTTGCCCTGTAGGTGTCAATCCTCAGATCAGCAGGTGAGATCTCGAGATCAACTTCCTCCGCTTCGGGCAGGATTGCTACCGTTACGGCAGAAGTATGTATTCTTCCCGATGCCTCGGTTTCAGGGACACGCTGTACGCGATGAACCCCGCTTTCATATTTCAATCTGGAATAAACATTCCTGCCGCTGATCCCGGCAATAACCTCTTTTATGCCCCCTTTGCCGGTATCGTTCAGGCTGAGTATTTCTATGTTCCATTTCTTTGATTCCGCATAACGGCAGTACATTCTGAAAAGATCTGCGGCGAAAAGTGCTGCCTCTTCGCCTCCTGTTCCAGCCCTTATTTCCAGAATAACGTTCCTGGCGTCATTCGGATCTTTGGGGATGAAAAGCATTTTGAGAGTGTTTTCGATGGAGTCTTTTTCTTCTTTAAGGCTGTTCAGCTCTTCCCTGACAAGGTCGCGAATTTCAGGGTCAGGGTCTTGGAGCATCGATTCATGGGCCTTGATTTCTTCGCTGATTTCATTGAGCCTGCGAAAAGGCACCACATACTCTTCAAGAGATGAGTGTTCTTTTGTAGACTGGGTGTACCTGTCACGGTCTTTGATAAGTTCGGGATCGGTTAGAAGGTCTGAGAGTTCGATATATCTCCTCTCTATCTCCTTCAGTCTTTCCAGCATAATGGGTTTTGATCTTCTTAATCAAAAACCCCGTTGTACGGGGTTTTTTAATTGCAGGCGCTTACTGCTGCTTGTCCTTTTTCAGGTAATTGCCGTACTTTCTGCGGAACAGTTCGGCCTTGCCTGCTGTTGCGGAAGTTCTCTGCTGGCCGGTATAGAAAGGATGACAGGCGCTGCAGATTTCAACACGGATGTCGTTCATGGTCGAACGGGTTTTAAAGCTGTTACCACATGCACAGGTAACTGTTGCCTCTTCGTACTTGGGATGTATATCCTTTTTCATTGTAGCTTTCTCCTTACTTATTCATTACTTCAAGGAAGTGCGCATTATTATCTGTCTTTGAAAGTTTGTCCAGCAAAAATTCAATGCTGTCTACGGGATTGAGCGGGCTTAAAAGTTTTCTCAATATCCATATGCGGTCAAGCTGATCATGCTGGATGAGAAGCTCTTCTTTCCTCGTGCCCGATTTGGATATGTCGAATGCCGGGAATATCCTTCTTTCCATGATTGTCCGGTCGAGGTGTATTTCACAGTTGCCCGTGCCCTTGAACTCTTCGTAAATGACCTCGTCCATCCTGGAACCCGTGTCGATTAAAGCCGTTGCAAGAATTGTCATGCTTCCGCCTTCTTCGATATTTCTAGCAGTTCCGAAAAAGCGTTTTGGCTTTTGAAGGGCATTCGCATCGATGCCGCCTGATAAGAGTTTGCCGGATGGAGGGCATACCGTATTGTGAGCCCTTGCAAGCCTTGTAAGAGAATCCAGGAGGATTACTACATCCTTTTTGTATTCAACAAATCTCTTTGCTTTTTCTATGACCATTCTTGCAACCTGAACATGGCGTGATGCGGGTTCGTCAAATGTCGAGGCAATGACCTCTCCCTTAACTGAGCGCTGCATGTCCGTAACCTCTTCCGGTCTTTCGTCAATGAGCAGTACCATGAGAATGACTTCCGGATGATTTGTGGTGATACTGTTGGCAATTGCCTGAAGCATCATGGTTTTACCTGCTTTAGGAGGTGAGACGATAAGGCCTCGCTGGCCTTTGCCGATAGGCGCTAGCAGGTCAAGCGTCCTTCCTGTAAGGTTGTCATGTTTTGTCTCAAGAGTGAAGCGTTCCATCGGATAAAGCGGGGTGAGTCCGTCAAAAGGAACCCTGTGCTTTGCTTCTTCTATGGGAGCTTCGTTTATGTTTTCAAGCTTGAGAAGAGCAAAATATCTTTCGCCGTCTTTCGGCGGTCTTATCTGACCTCTGACCTTGTCGCCGACCTTCATGTTGAAGCGGCGTATCTGTGACGGAGAAACATATATGTCATCCGGTCCGGGAAGATAGCTGTAATCAGCCGAACGGAGGAATCCGAATCCGTCGGGCAGGATTTCAAGGATTCCCTCTCCTGATATGTAACCTTCTTTTTCGGCAGTGGCCTGGAGTATGGAGAATATAAGCTCCTGCCTGGACATTGTTGCCGAGCCTTCAATTTCCAGAGCGTTTGCCGATTCTAAAAGCTCTTTTGGCCCTTTCTTCTTTAGTTCTTCTAAATGCATAAACTGTCCTTTCGGATTAATTGGACGTGATTTTTGTCAGTTACTTGAATGACAATCGACAAGCCTATAAATAAACTTGAGTCTGTCCGGTATAGAAAACTGAGTAGAAGAATTAACTGCCAAAGTCAAGCGGGAAAAAGGCATGAATAAAAGGATTCCTGTTTTTCATTAGCCGTTGACAAGCATAGATAACCCGCGTAGAAGATTTTCTCATGACTAACGACTATCAAATGCGTATTGATGCGCTTTCAGGGAAAGTTGAAACCATCAGAGGTTATCTTTGAAGTTTCCAAAAAGGCTGTCCGCATTGAAGAATTAGATTCGCTTTTATCAAATCCCGATGTTTGGAAAGACCGGTCCAAGTTCACCGAATACCAGTCCGAACGTTCAAGGCTTTCAAATATAGTAAGACAGTGGGAGACATTTTCAAAGCTTTGGGAAGATCTGCAGGTCATGATTGAGTTTGCAGAAGAAGACGAATCAATGGCCGGCGAAATCGATTCCGCATTAAGCGATCTCGAGGAAAAAGCCCATGCAATTGAATTGGCACATATATTGTCAGGCCCTGACGACTCAAGGAGCGCATTTCTGGAAATTCATGCCGGTGCCGGAGGCACCGAGGCCCAGGACTGGGCGGAAATGCTCCTGCGAATGTATTTGAGATGGGCTGAGTCAAACAGAATCAAGGCGAGCATAATCGACATATATTCCGACGAGGAAGCAGGCATAAAAAGCGTTACCGTCGAGATGGCCGGTGAATGGGCTTTCGGCTATCTCAAATGCGAAACGGGAGTTCATCGTCTTGTCCGCATCTCGCCGTTTGACGCCAATGCAAGGAGGCATACATCCTTTGCGTCAGTCATGGTCACACCTGAAGTCGATCTGAATATTGACGTGCAGATTGACGAAAAGGAGCTCAGAATTGATACGTACCGTTCTTCAGGTCACGGCGGCCAGCATGTCAACAAAACCGATTCCGCCGTGCGCATAACGCACCTTCCTACAGGAATAGTTGTTTCATGTCAGAATGAAAGGAGCCAGCATAAAAACAAGGCCTTCTGCATGAAGATGCTTGCATCGAAACTTTATGAGCTTGAGGTTGAAAAGCAGAAGGAGCGCATGGATGAATTCCACAGAGAGAAGAAGGATATAGCCTGGGGCAGCCAGATTCGCTCATATGTAATGCAGCCTTATCAGATGGTAAAGGACCACAGAACGAATCTGGAGATAGGAAATGTCCAGGCGGTTCTGGACGGTGAAATAAACCCGTTTATTGATGCATATCTTGCTATGATGGCAAAGGGTGATAAGAATGATTAAGACAATAAAAACACGCCGCAGCATAAGAAGGTTCAAAAAGGTGCCGGTCTCGGACGATGCAGTAAATCATGCGATAGAGGCGGGAACCTGGGCTCCTTCCGGAATGAACAATCAGCCCTGGAGATTTGCGGTAATAAAAGACGCTGAAACAAAGGCATGGCTTGCAGACCTGACGCAGTACGGAAGCACACTCAAATCAGCGGGCGCTCTTATCGCTGTTTTCATGGACAATGCCTCAAGCTATGACAGGACCAAGGATCTGCAGGCCATAGGCGCATGCATACAGAATATGCTGCTTGCGATACATTCAATCGGCTTGGGCGGCCTGTGGCTCGGCGAGATTCTAAAGAACAGGGATACTGTTGAAAAGCTGCTTGGCGCCCCGGATGATTATGAGCTTATGGCCATTGTTGCCATGGGGGAACCCTGCGTGTGCCCGAAGCCTCCCAAGCGCAAGCAGCTTTCGGATATGGTGTTTCTCTACAAATAACCTACCTTGAGCATGATGATATACCGGGGTTTATTCTTGAGATGACCTTCGGGCCTCCGGTATAAGGATTCGCATCTATCGTGATAGGATTAGCCATTTTGATAAGGTCTTTATCTATTACGAATTTAAAGCCTTCAATCTCAAAAACATCATCGAATTCATCCGGCTCATCCTGAGCCAGTGCCAGTCTGGTACCGCTTCAGGAAGAGATCATATAGATGCGTAATGTTTTTGAACGGTTGTTTCTGAAAATCAGCCCCAGGGCGTTTCTGCCGCTTTCTGTAATTGTAATCATAAGCTGTCTCCTTTTGTCTTTACTTTTTCTTCTTTAATTGTTTACACGGTAATTATTTCTTGAGCATTGATCTGAATCAAGATTCGGAGGGTTTATGGAAGATAAATTTCTCGACTACATACCTTTATTTTCAGGCCTGCCTGAAGAAGACAAGAAAAAGCTTAACTCAAGCGGGATATACCGTTCCTATAAACCCGGAGAACTTATTGCCGGTCCGACGGACAGGATCAGGGCATTTTTCGTTGTTGTCTGGGGCAGTGTGAAACTTCACAGGACATCACATGAAGGCCACGAGCAGACGCTTTATATTTTCGGCCCGGGTGAGCCGTTCTGCATGACGGCACTTGAAGACGGGACCTTCCCTGCCGATGCCACGGCTCTTACCGAAACGAGGGTTCTCATACTCCCTGCTGATGTACTGGAATCAATCGCCAAATCTGAACCTGCGCTTCTTCTCAATATAATGAGCGTGCTTATAAAAAGACTTAAAGAAACCATGAACCTGATCGAAATGCTGTCCATGAAGGAGATTCCACAAAGGCTTGCCGCATGGCTGATCCATTCGTCCGCGTTTCAGGGCGGCAGCGACATGCTGCATATCGGGATGTCGCACAGGGAGCTTTCCAAACTCCTTGGCACGACGCCCGAATCCCTATCGAGAGCTTTCAGGCGCTTTAAGGATGAAGGAATGGTGGACTTAAAAGGTAGAGCGGTAAAAATCCTCAAAAGGGACCTGTTGAGTAATATCGCTTCGAACGGATGGAATCCGGCCGATCAGCCTAAATTACCGAGGTGAAGTAATCATGAAAGAGGCCTCATTCCTGAACTGCTTGTCTTTGCCGGATTCAACGAAGAGGTGTCCGTCCCGTTGTCTGATATAGGTATTCCCCTTGGCGGCCGATTTGAAGGAAACAGTGTTCTTTCCTTCAAATCCTTTTTTCATCTCAAAACAGGCCCCATTACTTTCATTTCTGCCGCCGGACTTTATAAGAAAAAGGCGGCCGTCTTTATCCGCGAGAAAATATCCGGGATAGTTTACGGATTCGATCATAACAAGATTTTTGCCGCTGGCGGCCGGGATAATGTGGAACCTTGAATCAAGCCTGTCACGGGCAGATAAGATATTCGTTACCTCTCCCAGATAGCGTTTGTGCCTAATAAAACTGCCCGGACTGACAAAGCTTTCAATCGAGCATAGCGATGCGTCCCTGGGTATAATCTTATCTGAAAGCCATCTGTTACTTATCTTTCCTGCCCAAAAGGAGAAAAAATATTTTTTCCCCCATGCTGAGTAATCAGGAAAAATGGGCGCCAGGCTGTCTGCAAAATCAGGTTTTGGATGCGCTTCAGGCTCACCCGTATTCTTTATTTCAGACAGAACAACGGCTCCTTCGCCGTTCACATTATCGCAGCAGCCCAAAAGACTGTATGGTGATTTTATGCCGTCCTGTGCAGGAAAGAAATAGAGATTATGTCTGCCCGAAGAGACGAAGAACTGAGGATGCGAAGCCCTTGAACCGATTTTGTCACGGCCCTTTTTCCAGACAGTGGTTTCTTTTTCACCAAGTGCGATTTCTGCTGTTTCCCAGGTTGTGCCCTTGTCTTTTGATGTCATGGTATATGTGATGGTCTTTATGTCACCTGCATGACCACCGCCGCATAATGCCGAACACGGACCATATCCGCTGTTTTTCCTGAACAGCAGCACCCACCTGATCCTGACTGTCATTTCATAGCTGCCGGAAAGGTCGGCGGGTCTTACCTGAAACAGCACAACCGGCTCATCCTTTTCAAGTGCGGTTTCATTTGAATCAAATATAAGTATGGGCCTTACCCTTTCGGCAAGGCTTGTTTCCATGGCATCATCGAGTCCGTCCAGGTCTCTGTCCGGCCAGACTATGAGGGCATTTTCAAAAACGAGCGGTCTTTCGAGGGTAACCCCTGCGATTGTATCGCTTGTTTTCAGAGGAAGATTTACGATATACCGAAGAACCCTGTCTTTTTCTGTAAGTTCATCCGCAATAAGTGTTTCCGGCAGGGCGGTAATCACCAAACCTGCAATAATGAACCTGAAAAATACAAACACAGAGCTGTTCATGAAATTTTTCATGAATAAAGGATTATCATGCTGGGCCTGCTTGCGTAAATGCAAAACAAATATATAATGATCCACATGAAATTCACATTCAGATGGTATGGCGAGGCCGACAGGGTCACGCTCGAAAACATAAGACAGATTCCTGTTGTCGAAGGAATCGTATCCGCCCTGCATGACATACCGGCCGGCGATGTCTGGCCGCTTGAAGATATTCTGACGCTAAAAAGCAGGGTAGAGGAATCAAGCCTTGAACTTGCCGCCATAGAAAGCATTCCGGTTCATGAGGATATCAAGCTCGGGCTTCCTGCACGGGATGAATACATAGAGAACTATTGTGAAAGTATAAGGAACATTGCAAAGGCCGGGGTCAGGGTCCTCTGCTACAACTTCATGCCCGTGTTCGACTGGATGAGGACCGGACTTGATAAAATCCTTCCCGATGGCTCTTCATGCCTAGATTATGACGATGAGGAACTTGCAGGGATAATAAACAAAATGGAAAAGCTTGATATGCCGGCATGGGCGCAAAGCTATACACGTGAAAGGCTTATGCTCATGCTTGAAGCCTATAAGGGTATTACCGGTGAATACCTCTGGAAAAACCTCGAATATTTTCTGAAAGCCGTCGTGCCGGTTGCTGAAGACACAGGGGTAAGGATGGCAATCCATCCCGACGACCCGCCCTGGCCCATAATGGGCCTGCCAAGGATAATCACTGGAGAGAAAAACCTTGCAAGGATGCTTGCCATCGTCAACAGCCCGTATAACGGGATTACCCTTTGCACCGGGTCTCTGGGCTCGTCGCCTGATAACGACTTGTGTGCGATGATTAGGAAGTTCAAGGGCCGGATACCCTTTGTGCATGCAAGGAACATTAAAAGAGAGGGTCATAAAAGGTTTCATGAAACCGCCCACCCGAGCACATGCGGCAGTCTGGATATGTATGAGATAATGAAGGCGCTGTATGAGACAGGTTTCGACGGTATTATAAGACCAGATCACGGCCGCATGATATGGGGAGAGACGGGCAGGCCGGGCTACGGGCTTTATGACAGGGCGTTGGGGCTTATGTACCTCGCCGGACTATGGGAGGCGATTGTTAAGGATAGTGGTGAGTGGTGAGAATTAAAAAGAAACAGATTATCCTGATAACACATGACACCCTGTTTTTTTCTTTAAAACTCACCACTCATAACTCACCACTATTTTTTTAAATACTCAATCATTGGCTCCGTCACCAGCGGCACCACATCACCTATCATGTGCGGCATCAGCTCATCCATGACCCTGGGCATGAGTGAAGGCATCTGTTCCTTCATGTAATCGGGCATGGGCACTTTTTCCGCCACGCGAGAAAGCATCACAGGCATGACCTTTGGCATCATCATGGGCAGCAGTATCGGGAAGAGTATGGGAAACACTGGCTTCATCATATCCAGCATGCCCGGAAATTTTTTACCGAAAAACCGCATCAGATAACCCATGCCGAACGGCATGGCGTTTATCAGTTCGGGCCACATTGTAGCCATAAGGTCGGCGAATCCCTTTGGTGTCATAAGAGAGATCATTCCATCAAAAACCGCCCACTGGGCCTTTACCTCAGGGTGCGGGTCGGGCAGTTCATGACCAAGCGCCTTTGCCGCAAAAGCAGCCAGGTCTTCAACCTGAATCTTTGAATTCGCCTTGTCAGCCGAGACTCGAAGCTGGAACTCGCAGCAGGGGCAGAGGGCAAGCATTTTTTCCGCACCAGCTTCTTCGGCCTCTTCAAGCCTGTCCTTGCCTATGAAGGCGGCGACATCAGGCTCTTTTATCAGCGTGAGCACGCTACCGCAACAGTGTGCGCATTCACGGTTATTTTCCATTTCGACCAGCTTTATGTTCGGGATCGCCTCGATCAGCTTCCTGGGAGGGTCGTATATGCCGCTTACCCGGCCCGCATGGCATGAATCGTGCCACGTTACCGTCTGGGGCTTCAGCTTTTCCGGGAATTTGAAGTCACCCGAGTCAATTTTATCGGCGACCACCTCCGAATAGTGCCTTGTATTGATGTCGTATGTCATGCCCAGTTTTCTGGCCCAGACAGGATAGACATGGCGCCACATCATGTCGCAGGCAGGGCATGATGATATGACCGTATCCGCGCCCATAGCCTTTACGGCGGCGATGTTGTCCTTCATGATTTTTGCGAACGTGTCCCACTTGCCTGCAACCAGCATCGGAGTGCCGCAACAGCTTTCTGAATTTCCTATATAAGCAAAATCCACACCTGCATCATCGAGAAGCCTCACGCTCGCAATACCGATATCGTTTTCCACATAACTTGCAGTGCAGCCTGCAAAATATGCGTTTTTCGACTTTACTCCGGGCCCGTGCCTTTCGATCATCTCCTTCGGGAACCAGGCGTCCCTGTCCTTTCTGTAACCGGCCCATATGTCGCCTTCCGCGAGGGCAGCCTTTTCCATCATGGAAAATGGCGGGAAAGTCATTTTCTTGTCTTCCTGGATAAGTTTGCCTCTCAGCTTCATCCATGACTGCTCGATGGGCAGAGCTGCGGAACAGCGGTTGTTGCAGAGTTCGCAGGTGGTGCACACGATGAATGTATCCACCATTTTCTGGTCCCATTTCTTTTTGCCTTCGAGATACTGTCTGAGCCAGTACCATTTGCCCCTGGGGCTCTGGCTTTCCCAGCCTCTTCCATAGAACTGGTCGCACTCGTCCACACAGTAGCCGCACTGGGAACACGAATATGCGTACCAGACAACCTCTGGAGGGATACCTTTGATTTCATTAGTCGGTCTCTCCCCTATGTGGATCTTTGCTGCGTTTCCAAGCCTTCTGGTTATGGGTTCGAACAGCGGGGCGACACTCATGGCGAGTTTCAGCAGTCCGCCGCCCAGGACCTTTTCAGGGTTCAATATACCCTTTGGATCGACCTTTTTCTTGAAGGCTGATATCTTTGTGAGCCGTTCCTTTCCAAGCACCCGTCCGGCCTTTGATGTGAAATAAAGCCCGGTGCTGTATGCACGGCCGCCGTTTTTCTCAGCTATCTTCATGACAGTGAGCGCCAGTGCAAAGACGAAATTATACCCGAATCTCCTCTGGTCGCATGGTATGAATCCAAGGATTACGACTTCGGGCTTGCCGTTTCTGCCGCCCGGGATAATGACGGCCTCCTTGACTATGGGCTGGCCGATCTTTCGGTTAATTTCATCGAATACCCGCGGCATGGTCGAAAGCGGAACGATAACCTCCACCGGCGCCAGTGACGGTCCAAGCCGTTTTACCACCATGAGCCTGAAGCGGTTTTCCCATTCGTGGTCAGCGATCTCCTGCGGGAGCATGCGGCTGTCGCAGCACTTCAGGATATCGTCAAGCGCCTTCCTGACAATCTCAGAGGCGCTTTTTCTGAAGGCGAGAGTTGTCACGAAGGCCCCGCTCGGGACATTGTCCTGTTCTTCTGCGGGGTGGCCGTGATGTTCCCTGACAGGCGCTATGCGTTTGAACTCGGCCATCTTGGGGTTGATGAACAGCATGGCCCATATGGGAAGTCCCTGTTTCATAATCGCATCAGCCACGTTTTTTACGGCGGTCGCATCAGGGCATGTGAACGAGCAATAATCCAGTTCCTCATAGGGCTGAACCTTTATCGTGATTTCGCTTATTATTCCGGTTATGCCCTCCGCTTCGTAGATAAGGTCTATGTCAGGACCTTTGAATTCCTTTATCTCTCCGCCGGGAAGGACCGCTTTTGCGGAGACGATGATGTCGCGGAAATATCCGAATTCATAACTGCCGAAACCTGCACCCCCTTGCGCAAGCCAGCCTCCAACCGTGGCGGCCGGGTAACTTGACGGGTACATGCACAGGGTTAGCCCTCTCTTCATCAAGGCCCTGTCGAGCTTTTCCCATGTTATGCCAGGCTCGACTGTGGCGGTAAGGTTCTTTTCGTCTATTGATATGACTTTCTTCATGTGCCAGAAGTCCACAACCACGCCGCCTTTGACGGGAAGCACTCCACCGTAGCCGGAAGTGGCCTTTCCCCGTGGTGTGAGGGTTATGCCGTTACTGTCTGCCCAGGCGAGCAGTCCAACAAGTTCGGTTTCGTTTTCGGGCTGTACTATTGCTTCGGGCATTGTTTTGCCTATGAGGGGTTTTATAAGGGACGGCAGGGCGCCTATGTCATGGCTGTAAAGCATCCGCTCCGTTTCATCATAATTCACATGTCTGACTGTTTTTTCCAGGCTTTGCCGAAGGGTTTCGTTCATCACTTTCCTCCTGTTTCATGATAATTAAGCATTACTATAATGATGTATAATTCAGAAACAATCGCATAAAAGGTTTTTGTTGATTCCAGTCAAGTTATCAATTCTTTAATGCCAGCCGGTTCGAATGCCGATTAACAGTAAAACATGATTATATTCTTAATAAGGAGCATGGAGAAGATATGTACGGTAACCTGCTGGGAGAGTTTCTGGGAACTTTAATGCTTGTCGTTCTTGGCTGTGGGGTCGTTGCTAATGTATGTCTGAAAAAAACAAAGGGTGAGAATTCCGGCTGGATAGTTATTACAGTAGGATGGGGCATCGCTGTTACATGCGGTGTTTTTCTTGCTGAAGCAACAGGCTCAAGGCAGGCCGACATCAATCCTGCAGTCACTCTTGCCAAGATATTCATGGGTGTATATACCCTTCCCCATGCCTTGATTACCATGGCTGTACAGTTTGCCGGTGCATTCATAGGGGCCTTTATCATTTACCTGTTTTATCATCCTTACTTCAAGGAAACGCCCGAACCCGAAAAAAAACTTGGCGTATTCTGCACTGCCCCTGCAATAAGAAAAACCGGGAATGCACTATTCTGCGAGATTGCAGGTACGGTTGTGCTGATTACGGTGATCCTGGCAATATTCGAAGAACTGAACGGCAATATTGCCAGCCAGTACGGACCATATCTTATAGGGTTCCTTGTCTGGGGCATCGGTGTTTCCCTTGGAGGCACGACTGGCTATGCGATCAATCCGGCCAGAGACCTGGGACCAAGGATTGCTCATGCCGTGCTTCCGATCCCGGGAAAAGGCGGATCGGACTGGGGCTATGCCTGGGTTCCTGTACTCGGACCCTTTATAGGAGGGGCAATTTCTTTCGGATTAGCAAGAATATTTAAACTTGTCTAAGGAGGTCCAGATGAAAACGGTGATAATCATAGTCGGGATTTTAGCAGCTATTGCTGCTGGAGTCTTATCTTTTTACGGGCTTTTTGCGCCCGTAAATATCCAGGAAAAAGAGATTGGCCCGTTTGATTTCGTAATGGAGTCGCATGTCGGCGCCTACAAGGATGTGGGACCACTGATAGATAAGATGCAGAAGGATCTGAATGATGACGGGATACAAACCTCTATGGGGGTAGGCATTTATTATGATGATCCCAAGGTAACGGCCGAGGATAAGACAAGATCCATAATAGGAAGGATTATCGAAGACGCTGATCGTTCAAAGGTCATGGAAATAGAAAGGAAATATAAAGTAGGAGAACTTCCGCAGACCAATTACCTGGTCGTGGAATTCCCCTTCAAGGGGCTGCCCTCGATTGTAATAGGAATTTACAGGGTGTATCCTAAAATAGCCAGGTATATGAAAACACATGAGATACCTCAGATACCTGTAATCGAAATATATGCACCAAAGGCTCAGAAAATGTTTTATATCGTCCCGACAAGCCTTAATCGGCATTTCTTTGACGATCTGATGAATAAGGTAGGCCCTCAGGGCTGAAGGCCGGATTTCTGTCAGATCAGACCAGTCATAAAAAGCCCGAGTGCAAGGTTTATAACAGCGAACAAAACGGCAAAACGTCCTGCCCAACGATGAGCAGGACGCATCCATTTCTTTTTAAGACGGAACATGAGCAATCCCAGAACCGGAGCAATACATACAAGCACTATTGCAGATCCGCCTATAAAGCTGTGTATTTGAGGAACAAGGCTTGATCCATCACCTTCCTTCATCATGCCGGCAGCAATAAAACCTGCAAGCATGAATATTGCGCCCGTTATCCCTGAAGGCCTGTGCGCCTTCAGCCACCATCTTCTTTTTCTTTGAGTAATGGCTATAAAAGCGGCGGCGGCAACTGCCGTCAAGCCCGCAGCCATTAACAATGCATGGATAAACACTATCTGCACGATTTCGATCAGCTCCCCACGGTTATGCTTGAAGTCTTTGAACCGCCCAGCTTGCTCGATGCAGTCACTTCGATTACATCTCCTGGTTTGGCCTCGACCTTATATGAAAATGTAGCCATGTATTTATTTGGCTGGTTTGAATAATTAAATGTCTGATAAGGCTTGCCGTTGATTTTTATCTCAACCGTGCTGATATAATCTACCGTCACATCGTATGTATAATGACCGATACTTACGGAAAGCATCTGCGATGATAAATCATAACTGATATTGAGCGATGACGGTTCATTTGCATATGCAGTGTTAAAAGAAAGAAAAACTGCTGCAAGGATAATCAAAGTTAATGCTATTTTTCGAGCTTTCATGCTTATCCTCCTTTATTTGTTCTGGTTTGCTACCGTGATGCTCACTGTTTTTGAACCGTACATGTTACAGCCGGCCTTTATTTCAAGGATGTCACCCGGCTGAGCCGGTATTTCATATGTATATTCAAAAGGGTTTTTGTCAGGCTGGCTCTTGTATGTCTGATTTATTACCACTTGCGAGTTCTTCTTCACCTCAACAATGTTTATATAATGCATTTTAGGCGAAAAAGACCCGTGGTCGATTCTGACAGTAAGCTTCTGGGATTGAATGTCATACTCTGCTGTAAGGTTCTTTGGCGGATGGGCCATTATGGCCGTCGGGTATGAAAAGAAAAAGGCAAGTCCCAGTAAAATATATATAAAAATCATTTCTTTATTCTTTTCTGATCTCATGGCTTTCTCCTTTTGCAAAGATTTGATTACAATCTGAGAATAACATAATTTGTACAAATGAGAAAACAATGAGTGATAAAAGAGGTGTTTCCGTATTTATTCAATGAATGAAAAAGCTGCATGCCCCATCCCCCCGGCCAGGGCATGCAACTCCGGTTTTATCAGAAGCCGTTTGAAACCCATATCGGGGCGGTAACTGCAACCTGCGTCCCGTTCGTTCTGTCTTCATCCGGGAAAGTCCTGTTTATCCCACATTTTGCGTTAGCCATATGATTTAATCTGAAGCAGTTGACGTAAGATAGGATAAGTGCTCCTATTTTTGTTGCTTGAAGACAAAAAGGGAGGAGCACTTAAAAGTGAAGCTAAATGATAGTAGGAAAAGGCAGTGTGAAAATCAAGTTAAGATTGAATTTACTGATAAACCTATAACGGCATGGGGCGGTATAGCAGGGATCATATCGAGGTATTTG